>JBBTXK010000174.1:0-12630 GCA_038062315.1 Patescibacteria group bacterium | reverse complement strand
GCTCGGTCGACATTTTCGGTATTTGAGTAGGAAGCGCGAATTTTATTATCGAATTTCTTGTTAATTGTAATATAGATATATTTATTAATCGCTGTTGAAACAACAGCACCAGTATTGTATCTGTAGTAACTTTGTAAATCACTTCCTCCGCCAACAAAACTAATTCTGAGAGGAGTCCTTGAAATTATCATCGAAATAATCTTTCTGCTTTTTTCAAACGTTCGGGCGTTCCGATATCCATAATAAGTTCTTCCGTATTATAACCATAAATAGGAACATTTTCATCGAGCAATTTTGTTAAAAGATCGTGCTCAAAGTCATATGGAGTTTTAGGAAGCAAATATTCTTTAATCTCGCTATTTACCAGATACATTGCGGCGAGATTATAAGGATTGTTAGGCTTATGGGCGTGCGGTTTTGTTAATATTTTTGTTATTCGTCCGTCAGAATTAAACTGAACAAGATTCGAGTCCTCAGGATGTTTACTTTCGTGAATAACAGCCGTAACCACAGCTCTCTTTTTTTTATGAAACTCTAACACTTTCCCCAAGTTAACGCGTGTATATACATCGCCGAACAACAAAAAAAAGTTTTTTTCAACCAAATCTTTAATCAAATTTAATGCGCCTCCAGTACCAAGAGGCTTCCTTTCTCTTACTAGTCTTATCGAAATCGCATAATTTTTTTTATTCACATAATCTTTAATCTTATGGCCTAAATGCCCCGAACATATAATTATCTTGTGACAGCTGTTATTCCTTAAGTGATCCACAAGATGATCTAGAAAGGGTTTATTCAAAATTGGAATTAATAGTTTTGGGGTATTGGGATATATTTTTTGCATCCTAGTCCCTTTCCCGCCTGCCATAATTATTGCTTGCATAATATTTAAATTAACAATCTTCGAAGACCTTCCTCAAGGCTAATTTTAGATTCCCAGCCTAATTCTCTTTTTGCTTTTCTATAGGATCCATATTCTTCCTTCGCTTCGTCACTCCTTAGTAAATCAGAATTTACTTTTATTTTTATTTTAACTCCTTTTATTCTGCTTATCATTTCTACAATCTCACTTGCGCTCACAGCTTCATCGCTACAGATATTATAGGTAGATAAGCCTTTTGATCCTTTCTTTTCGATAGCGCAAATAAAAGCTCTTATTAAATCATCAATATATACATAGTCACGTTTTGCTTTTATGTCCCCCAATACAATTTTTCTTTTCTTTAAATTAAGCTGGGCAAGAATTGTTGGAATAAGAAAATTTGCATTTTGTCCTATACCGTAAGTATTGAAAATTCTAAGAATTATAAGTTCTTTTTGACTTGCACTGAGCGAAGTCGAAGTGTTATCATTATAAAAATCAATTAATCTTTCTGTAATTAGTTTTGATTTTCCAAGTAGGTTTAAAGGGCTTGTTGGATGAGTCTCAGAAATTGGCAATCTAACTATTTTTCCATAAACTTTTCCTGTTGATGGGTATAAAAATTTGCAAGCCTGATTCGATTTTGAGAAAACATCTAGAACATTTCTTGTCCCAAGAAAATTTGTTTCGAGTGCTTCAAATTTTTTCTTTACAATGTCTTTATGCGATGTCAAAGCAGCTAGGTGCACAACAACGTCAACATGATAAGAAGCTTTTTCTATAAGTCTCTTATCTAGTATGCTTCCCGAATAATAAGCAATAATGCCTTTTACTGCAGACTCCTTATCTCGTCCTAGTCCTAAGACTTGATGTTTTCGCTTTACAAGCGCGCGCCCTAAATGTTGTCCTATAAACCCATTAATTCCAGTTATTAATATTCTCATCTTTATTTAATAGCGTTTATTGTCAATGAACTCTCTCCAGTAGTCCAAAATAGATTTCAGTGTTTGCTGAGGCGGTATTTTGGGTTTCCACTTTGTCAGTCTTTCAAACTTGTCAAACTTCCCAATTAGAAGTCTTAACTCAGTTAGTCTTATTCTTTCCGCATCAACTTTGTATCTTATTTTTTCTCTAATAGGAGAAAGGCTTATGAGCATTTCCAAACATACTTTTATTGTAAAAATCTGATTTGAACCTATTAAATATAACTCACCTGAAATCCCCTTTTCCATTGCAAGACAGTAAGCCTCGACCATATCTCGTACGTCTGTGAAATTCCTTTTTGCCTCAAGATTTCCTACTCTTATTATCGGTTCTTGCATACCCCGCTCGATTCTGGCAATTTGGTAAGCAAATGATGCAAGCGCCCCTAGTATATCTCTTCTTGGGCCCTCATGATTAAAAGCTCTTGTTCTTATAACTTCAAAACCATATGAAGCATGATATGCAAGGCAAACTGCATCTTGGGCAGCTTTGCTTGCTGCATATAAATTTACAGGAGCAAGGATTGTTTCTTCTGTTAATGGTATCTGTTCTTTTGAAACATCCCCATATTCCTCAGGCGTACATGAAATTAGAATCCTTGGTTTTAAGCCTGCAATTCTAATTGCTTCAAATAGATTTATAGTACCAATGGCATTTACTTGCATGTACGCTCCCGGCATATTCCAAGAGGGGGCAACCCAGGAAAGTGCCGCCAAGTGATATATATAATCGGGTTTTGAGATTCTGAATAAATTGATAAGACTCGTTTGGTCAATAAGCTCTCCATTTATTAAAGTTATTTTTTCTACAATATGGCTAATGTTACGAAGAGATGAATTAACCCTTTTTAAGCCAAAAATTTTATAATTAGTTTTCTTAAGAAGGCAGTCTGCAAGATGACTTCCAACAAATCCCGTAATTCCTGTAATTAAGACTCTTTTTTGTTTTCCCATGTTTTCTTGAAAAATAGTATATCAAATAAAATTCCTAACGCAACAAAGCGTTAACAGCGTCGAGAAAATTATCGCAAACAAAATCCGGCCTAACATCATAAATCTTATCTTCTCCGCGATAACCCGTCTTGACAATTATTGTTGGCGCCTTAAGCTTTTTTCCTGACAAAACATCCTTTGTCTGATCTCCTATCACTCCCAAAATTTTTTTCGAACCATAAACTGACAGTGCTTTTTTATACATACCAAGTTTTGGTTTTCTGCATTCACAAACCAAACGATACTGCATCGAATAATCGGGAATATCAGGATGGTCTCGCTCGGGATGATGAGGACAGGAATAAATTGCATTAATATATGCGTTTTCCCTTTTTAGTTTTTCGAACAATATATCATTAATTTTTTTTAAACCCTTTATTGTAATTAATCCGCGGGAAACAGCGGGCTGATTTGTGATAATAACAATCGCTATTCTTCTTCTGTTTAATAATCGAATACCTTCAACTACTGTCGGAAGAATTTCAATTTGGGTTCTATCTTGAAGATAATCAACTTCCCGATTTACTGTTCCATCGCGATCCAAGAAAACAATTCCCCGATAAGCTTTATTATTTCTATATATTTGTTCTATTAACACCTTCATATTTCCGAAGATCTAGCCACAAAGTTTTTATTTCGCGCAGAATATCTATAACCACATTCGGTTTTACAAAAGCAAGGATTTTATTTCTTCTTCCTATCTCGTACGATGTTCGTCCGTGAATTCTTGGATAGTGCGTAACACCGATCTGCCCAATTTTAAATCCTTGCCTTTGGGCTTTTATTAAGATCTCTGCATCTGTCAAACCAGTATTAGTAACAAGTCGCATATTCTTAAAGATCTCTTTCCTATAAACTTTAAAGGAGGCGTCAATATCGCGAATCTTAAGATTGAATAATATACGAATCAGCATATTGTAAACATTTGCAATGAAAATCCGCATCAGAGGATCTTTTCTATTAACCCTATAAGCACTTATAATATCATAAGAGGAAAGCATGGAAAGAAGGCGATCCAAGTCTTTAATATTAAATTGGTTGTCTCCGTCTGTATAAAAAATAAGATCATATGATGCATGAACGAACCCAGCTCTAAGTCCTGCTCCATAACCTAATCTTTCCTTTCGGGCAAACAATTTGATCCGCTTATCTCTTTTTGAAAGCTCCGCAACTATTTTATTGGTATTGTCCGTACTGCCGTCACTAATAACTAATATTTCGTAATCTTTAAATCGTCTATCAAGATATCCTTTCACAGAAAGGATGCATGTTCTAATATTCCTCTCCTCATTAAACACCGGAAAAAATGCAGAAATGCTATTTTGTTTCATTTGCTTCTAGTCTTCCCAAATAATAATACAGCTAAAGTCACAAAAAAAGTAATTCCGCTTATTCCTAACCCCATATTCACCCATTCTTGAGGTTCATAATAAACTTTAAGAATATAATTTCCATCTTTTGGAAGAATGAAGCTATTTAAAGTATTTTGAAATTGTAAACTTGGAATTCTAAACCCCAAACTTTCTGCGATCCAGTTTTTATCGAAACTTTCTGCGAAAGTTAACACGTCTCCTTTCAAAGCGTTTTTAACCTCGACATTATATTCTGTTGATTTTATGAAATAATATTGAACTTTAATATTCTCCGAAGAACTCCAAAAATGATCCTTTTGATTATACACTTCAAAAACCGCGATTTTCTCAAACGGATTGTTAAGGTAACAATTTAGTGATTTAACCTGCCTCGCCGCAAGGCTGGCAATCGAGCAATTTACCTGCTTTAGCCATTTGATTTGTTTTAATTCTTCAATCGTTTTTAAATACTGTTTATTGTCATATTTTCTATCCTTTAAAAATATTTCTCCTTCTGAATCGTATGGAACAATAACATATTTAACAGAAAAGTCGCTCAATATTTTTTCGGAACTTGGTTTTCTAAGCTCCTGCATCTGTTTTTCCGCGTCTCCTTTAAATATCTCTTCTCGTCCTATTGCTGGATGATTGTTGGAGAAATAACCAAATCTTTGCCATTGAGGTATCCAAAGGGTTCTAAAAAACTCGGGTTGATTGTATAAAAAGTCTTTAAGATGAACATATTCTTTTGGAACTTCCCGCGTCTTAAAAATTTGTCCAAAGAACACAGGATGAACAAGAAATACTAAATACGAGAATGTAAATATTAAAAATAAATTAGGTAAAAAATTATGAGTTCTGAATTTTGAGTTTAACCATACATGGATAGAATAAACACTGAAGGGAATAAGAATTGAATAAGACAATGCAATCAATATATAAAATTTCGTCGGATCGCGAAACATAGTAAATCCTGGAATATTTTCAAACATCCAAATATTAACTGTGCCAAACGGTTCGCTGGCTCCTTTTGCTAAAAACGCACCAATTAAGCCCAGGGTAACAAAAAATAGGATTATTTTATTGTTAAATTGTTCAATTGTTAAATCGTTATTATACTTTTGAATTTTGAGCTGCCCTTCGGTCTTGAGCTCAGGGTCGAAAGATAGTTTTAAGTTTTGACTTTTGACTTTTGACTTATTTAAGAATAACAGTGAAAAAAATGCCAAAACAGGAAGCAACAGAAATTCAGGTCTCAAAAAGTACGTCTTCCCAAACACATTCTCCGGCCAGTTAGGATGAAGAAAAGACATACTATGCGAAAAATCTGCAAAACTAAAAAACTCAAAACCTTGTACGCTATCAAAGTTTTGTGGTAGCGGTGACATTCTAAATATCAAAAGCGGTAGTATCCAAAACGCATGAAGAAGGAAAGAAATTCCAAAAGGAATTGCAAAAGTATAAAGAGCACTAAGTATACTTTTCCTCAACGACTTTATGTTTAAAATTGTATAAATTAAGACAGCAATCAGCGTGACATACGCGATTCGCGGATCAAAAAGGACCAGTATTGCCAAAACTAACCCAGCTGTTATTGCATATTTGATATTTTGAGTCGAAGAATTTAATAAATCAAAAAGTTTTACAAAACTTAATAAAGCAACTGGAGCCACACTGTAGGCCAGTGCGACCCCTAGCTGTCCGCCGGTTAAAATAATTAAGAAATATGTATTAAATGTATAAATAACTGAAGAAAGCAAAGAGTATTTGATCTTATCTTTGAATAAATAATTAAAAAGCAAAAATGAGGACAAAAAAGAGATAATTATTGAAGGAATTATCCAAAAAATCAAACTAATCAATTCCCAACTTAAACCAAAGTGGCTAAACACTGCTGTAAAGTTTAGATAACTGTTTATCCAAAGAGATGAAAGAGCTGATTTGCCTATTCCAGTATTTAAGCTTGCATCCCAAGATGAAGGAATTTGAGAAAAGTTTCCAATATTTTCAGTCCAAAAATACCTAAAATCTCCTGAAAAAAATGATATCATACAAGCTTGATTATACTATATTTAGAAACTTAACTATTTATAAAACCTATATGTTATAATTCTATGGTATGCAAAAGTCTGTAAATGTAGACTTGAGGGTTCCTTATGCTCTTGCCGTACATGGGGATGAGGAAAAAAAACGAGTTGTTGCGGTACTTGACGAGCATCGGACAAACACAGGACGCGAGACCTATGAACTTGAAGAGCGCTCGACAAAATACTTTGGGAAAAAATTAGCTGTTATGGTCAATTCAGGATCATCGGCAAACCTTTTGGCTTTTGAGTTATTGAATCTACCAGAGGGATCAGAAGTTATTACTCCTCTTTTAACTTTCTCAACAACTGTCTCGCCACTTCTTAAAATGGGACTTATTCCTGTATTCGCAGATGTTGATCCTGGAACGTATGTCATAAATGTCAATCAAGTAGAAGAGCTCATTACAGAAAAAACAAAAGCTCTGATGATCCCTCTTCTATTGGGGAACGTTCCAGACCTTGAGAAACTTCGAAGGATCGCAAAAAAATACAAGCTGTTTTTTGTCGAAGATTCCTGTGATACATATGGAGCTAAATTTGCGGGAAAACCAACGGGAACCTATACAGATATCACAACCACCAGTTTTTTTGGATCCCATATTATAACTGCAGCAGGAAATGGAGGAATGATTTTGGTAAATAATTCCAAATGGCATACGCGGGCTAAAGTTCTTCGCGGTTGGGGAAGAAATTCTTCTGTATTCCAAGAATCTGAAGATATTACAAAACGCTTCAAAGTAAAATTAGGTAAAATTCCTTATGATGCTAAATTTGTATTCTCAGAAGTTGGATATAATTTTTTGGCACCCGAAATATGCGCTGCTTTTGCAAATGCCCAACTAGACAAACTCGCTCTCTTTAAAAAAATAAGGGTGCATAATTTTTCCTACCTTCGCAAGTTTTTTGAGAAATACGAAGAATTCTTTATCCTGCCAGAACAACGAAAAGATGTTGAAACTCAATGGCTTGCTTTTCCTCTGACTATCAAAAAAGATTCTCCATTCTCAAGACTTGACATTGTGAAGTTTCTTGAGCAAAATAACATTCAGACCCGCCCAATCTTTACAGGCAATATCCTAAAACAGCCAGGATTTAAAAACATTCCCCATAGAATTGCAGATAATAAATGTCCTGTAACAAATGAAATAATGGAAAGGGGATTAATAGTTGGATGCCACCATGGAATGGGAGAACAACATCTTAAAAAAATCAAAAATGTCTTTACCTCTTTCCTCACTTCCATTACTTTGAGATAATAGACCAATCTTCTATAATCTTTTTTATTACTCCTGTTGCAATCAGAACAAAAATAGAAAAACCTAAGAAATCATTGAAATTTGTTAGGCGAAGCATTGCGGTCGGAATTCCTATTAAAAAGAAAGCAACAATCCCTCTAAGTATCAGACTACTTGTAATTTGTTTCTTGAATAAAAAAACTGCTATTATCCAAACTGCGGTAAAAACATAATAGGAATATTGACTTATCAAATTGAAATAAGGAAGAGCGCCTGCCGCAACAAGAACCTGAAAAGCAAAGACCAAAAAAACAATATGAGCTAAATGATCTTTAAAAAAATGCGACAGTATATTGACTAAGAAAAGTATCTTTTTCTTAAAACCAGAAAGCATACTCCTCCAATAATTATAACTAAAGAAACCGTGGAAATAAACATGCCTATAATAAACATTGTCTGTGGGAGATAGTAAATTTTCAATTTTCCTTGAATTCCGTTTTCAAAATACCATGCATTTCCATACTCCGAAGATGCAAAATGACTTTGTTCCTCAAAAGGATAGCACTTGCCCTTCACTTCACAAACTTGCCAGTATTTACCATAGCTTTCACGAACACTAATAGACAATGGTCCTTCATTTTCTTTGATTTCTATCGTATATAGAACAGGATTGGGTTTCTCAAAGCTTTTCACATAGTCTATATCTTCAAGTTCTTTTTGTTTTTTGTATAACATTACAATTGGAGAGGAGATCTTCACAAGCTTTATCTCCCTAATCTCAATAAGTGTCTGTCCGGGAATTAAGCTGGGGCTTACTTCTTCTCCGCTTAGTTTTTCAGACAATGTAGAAAAACCATTGCAGAAAAAGATATTCACCTTCTGATTTTTAGGATCGATAAATCTTTCCTCACTGCTCCATTTCCTGCTATTGGGCAGAAAAGTTCCCAATACTTCCAATTTAGGAAGTTTTTTCCCAGGAGTTGTTAGATAAAAGCTCAGGTCCTTCCTGTCTGTAAGGTTCCTATACTGAAATGAAATCATATATCGTCCTCCTATTGTTTCTAAATTCGATATATTGAAAGATATACATCTGTCTATACTATCCGTGGTAAATGAATAAGTTCCGCCCTTTTCCTCTATTCCTTTTGAAGGAGAGGAAAGATTAGGTTTTATGCCGGTAAGAAGATTCTTTACCGTTGAGTCGGTAAGAGAAAGACGCAGTCTCTTATTGTCGATCTTCAAAGGTCCATAACGCAGCCATCCCTCTATTTCTTCTTTTGGGATGACTTTTAGATCTGGTCTTTCAGCAAGGGATATATCTGATTTTTCAAAACCACCTGAATGCGCAAGGCTCCCTTTTTTGACAAAAACGTCATATTCTCCAATTTTTGGCAAATCGAATATAAAACGTTTGTTAGATGCATCTTTTGTAATCCACACTTTCTTGCGAGCCAAGAACTCAAGCACTAGTACCTTTTCGTAGGAATCAGCAAGTATCTTTTTGCTCTCGCTTTTAACTAATGGATTAATGTAAAGCTCCTCAATCCAAGTTGCCTGCTGCAAAAGATGGGCAGCAACTGTCTCAGCAGAGGTGTTCTCTTCTTTTCCAGTTATCTTCCATTCTTTCAAGCCTACAATTTTTTTAAGGTCGGCAAGTGATTTCCTATGACGATTAAGTGTTCCTTGTAAATGGTCCAGATTTAACTCTCGCTCAACTACCGATTTTGCTTCAATAATTCGTCTATCAGAGATCGTCAGATAATAATTTAAGAGAGATTTGAAGTCGTTAGACTTTCTTTTAATATCTTGTTCTTGAATTGAAATAATAGGATAAAAAAATGAACCCGGTAAAACCTTGGGATCGTAGAAGGTTAGTCCAAGTCCGGGTCCTTTAAGATCACAATTGAAGCATTCGGGGGCAACAAATACCTCCGATGCCTTTGAAACAAAATAAGGACTATTTTTTCTGTCCAGCTCTCCCATAAATATTGGGGCACGGGGATCAAAATGCGGGAAAGACAAAATATTTTTTAAATCACCCTGCAAGAAGGAAAGTCTTGTGGTTGCAGTTATGCGTTGCGGTTTTTTCCTTCCGACAATACTGTATACCTTCCATTCTCCAAAAATCTTTTCAAGCTTAAAATTGGAATTTCTCTCAAGTATTTCCTCGTAAGTCCTTGGGTTAGTCGTACCCCAAGATATATTCTTCCAATCAAAGTCCTTTTGAAGAACTATACCATCTATCGCAAATACTTCTGCGAAATCAAGAAAACTCTCAAAATCTTCTTTGAGAAGATTTTGATACATTTTAGAAATAAGCACTCTTTCAGAAATTGGCAGAAGAAGGCTATTTTGAACAAAAGAATGTCTCGACATCAAACTATTAAGGGGTGCAACGCTCCAATATTTCCACTTATAGGCAACGTATCCTGACTCGGAAAGCTCTGGCACAATCAAATACCTTACGTTGGGATTCTCCCGATTTATCCATTTTCCAAAGTCAAGAACATATTCAGGAACTTTTATCCTTGTTGTAAGTTCTTTTGAAGGCTCGCGGGAGTAGTCAAAAAAGGATCCGTCTATTAGAGGATAGTGGTAAAAAAATACAAAACTTGCGACGGCAACTATTGCTATCCTTGCAAAAAATATCCCAAGATTTGGAAGCTTAGCCTGTATCCGCGAAAAAATACTGTCCAATGAAAACCCAATAAGAATTGCGTAAGCAAAGAAGAATGCGTAACCGAATTTATAATACGCGCTTCTGAATATTGCAAAACCAGGTAAGTAAAGAGTCAAAATTTTATAAATTATTCCAATCTGCGACTTTGGACCGGATGTAAAAACTAGGGAAACAAGGCTTAGGATAATCAAAAAGTAAATTAATAATTTAGTCTTTTTATCCTTTACGAAGAAAAGAGATAGATAGGCAAGAATTGGATAAATAAAACTTAGGGCAATAAGGACAGGATTTGTAAAGAAGTTTTGCGAAAACGCGTGATATTGATTTAGGTACCAATCCGGAATACCCTGACCCCGAAAAAGATTAAATAACGTGGCGCCTTGAGATATATATCCCGCCCATCCTAAAGCGCCTTCTGGTCCCCCAGCGAGTGCTAAATCGCGTCCATAAAATCCTAAAATGTAAAAAACGTATGGAATTACCCAATAGGCATTCAGCAACAAGTAAACCAATGATACTCCGACCGAAAAATAAACAATTTTAACAAGTGTTTTCTTTTCAAAATGTAAAAGAATAAAGTAAACGTAGACTAAAAGTACTGTAATTATCAACCCGCCATAAAGAGGAAAGCTCCCTCCGCCATTTAAAATACTGATGGCTAGACCCGCAAAGACAACGCTTCTTAGAAGACCCATTCTCCCCAAAAAATAGGAAAAGAGAAAGTACAAAAGCAATGGAAATCCTGCGTAAATTGAAAATTTAGTCCGCTCTGCTATAAACCATGCTTGAATTAGATAATAGTTAATCATATACAAAATTGAGGCAATAACAGGAAGACATCTTCTTTCCGGCCAAGTCTTATAGACTAAGAAGTACATTGTCAGTCCCGGCAAAACAAACCAAAACACAAATTGAATTTTCTGCTGAGCATCAAGTGTGAAGCCAAGCCAAGCAAGAAATGCTTCTATTCCATGTATTAGAAATGCCCCAAGAAGTGCAAAGCTTTGATCTGTTCCTATGCCAAATCTTTGTGTCCATACAAAAAGTCTGTCTGCAAAATTCGCTTCCGGGTCCAAAGTCAATCCGGCATCATGCCCTAAAATAATTTTCCCATCTGAAAACCACAATAAAGGAATAAGCCCTAAAATCAAGATGAGGCTAAGATCAAAAATAATTCTTCTCTTCATGCAATAAAAATTACAATTAAAGTTACGCTAGGCAGGAGAATAGGCGCATTTTTTTCAATTATTCAGAGTCAGTTTTTTTAAGACTCTCTCGATCATTTACAATTTGTCTTATTATAATAAATACCAATAAAACGAAGGCCACAAAACCAACCAATTCCAAAATCTTCTCAATATCAAATATTGTTATAATTGCCCCCAGAAATAAAAGAACCAACACAGCAAGCATTATTTTTTTATTAGAAATCGACACTCTCAGTAAAACTACAGCTAAAAGGAGTGTAAAACCTATTACCAAGAACTGATAGTTCGGAATAATATTTATATAGGGAAATGATTGAATTACTTCAAGCAAAACAAACGCACCAACAATAATCACTATCTGGGCAAGATTTTCACGGATAAATATGGATGCTTCCCCAAAAATTTTGACTATTTTCTTATGAATAAACGTATACATATTCCTCCTATAATTATTAGGATCGAGCCAAGAGTTATTATTGTCCCTACTTCATACCACCTTTGAGGATAATAATAAAGAGTTAATTTATTACCAATAGAAGCATCTTTAAGATACCATGCATTGGCAAATCCTCCTGTTGCAAAATGTGCCGGATCATCAAAGGAAAGACACTTATTATTTTCATCACATACTCTCCAATATTTTCCAAAACTCTCCCTCATCATTAAGGATACAGGCTGACCAAGAGAACTCATATTAGCCTCATACGTAACAGGATCAATCTTCTTAAAACTCTTAACAGTGTTTTGATCTTTTACTTCTTTTTGTTTTTTATAGAGAACAATATTTGGATACGATACTTTATGAAATGTAATATTGCTAACTTCAATTAAATTTTTCCTTTCTGGAAGAAGCTCTGGAAGTAGTTGTCTTTCAAAGGTCCCAACTTCACGAAGCGATAAATACCCGTTACAAAAGACCAGTCTTATTTCCCCGTTCTTTGGGGTTATGAGTCTAGTAAATTTATTAGGGTATCTGAAATTGGTAAGTGTAAAATCCTTCGTACCATACTTTAGTATTTCATCTCCTTCAAATTGATGGAAGAAGCTTAAGCTATTGTTGTCTGAAAAATTTCGATAAGTAAAGGATACAACGTATTGAGTATTTATGAATTCCAAACTATGGAATTGGTAGTAAAAACATTTATTGAGACTGTCAATAGTAAATGTAGCATTATTTTTATTCATAATAATACCTTTATTTCTATCTGGAAATGTTGGACTTACTGAATC
>JBBTXK010000173.1:541-12727 GCA_038062315.1 Patescibacteria group bacterium | reverse complement strand
CTAATGAATTTTTTGTGTGAAAATTAATTCCGATAATTTTTTCTTGGTATGAGTCATCAACTTTATCTCTTAATCTATAATAATGTTCAATTAATAATCTATCTGCACCACTCAGAGATTCGAAATGAATATAGCCCTTGTGTGGGTAATTATCTTGTGTATCATTGATATGATTAAAATGAAAGTCAAAAGCACTTTTTAATGTTAATGCAAGAGGGAGATAAACTTTCCTTCTACCAATAGTATTCCTAACCTCTTTCTTATATGTATCTACGCTCAAATTATAGGCTTTTTCGTCAGACGAACTTGTAAAAGTGTTTTGATATTGCGGTGGTTCTTTTAATAACAATTTACCTCTCAATTCAGGAATATCAACAAAATATACTTCTCCTTTAATTGTTAAATATGAAATTATTTCAATTAACTCCTCAATAGAATTATTAAAATTTCTACCAATTCTTAATTGAGTTTGTCTATAACCTCTTACATATCCTTCAAAAAAGTCTGTGGCATGAAAGCATTTATTTGGGGAGGCAAGATATTTATCTCTCCATTTTTTAAATAATAAATTAGCAAGCTCTTTCTCGGAAGGAGTAAGAAGAATAGCTGATATTAGAAAACATCTATACCTAGGTTCATAAATTGCCGAGGCACCTGATTCATCTATAAAAAGGTTTAATAGATTTTGACCTTCATAATTTGGCATGAAGTCATTCTACGCCGCATGCTTATTTGAAGTCAAGGTCTTGACAATAAATAATTTTATATGCTACCGAAGCTAAATTTTAACTCAATCCTTGCTCTGACGGGATAAGTGCCGATTTTGCTATAATGTTTTTTTATGGGACATTTTCTTTTGTTTCTGGACTTTATAAGGTCAACTCTTCGGATGTATGGGCTTTGGAAGCAAACGGCAAGTACTGTGTTTGATTATAAAACAACAAACGGGACTATTTTTAATTTACGAAGAAATACTTTTGATTCTGGCGTTATTATGGAATCCTGGTGGCTGAAAAGCTACGCAAGGAATTTAAAAAACATACAAAATAACGCTGTCATTATTGATATAGGCGCTCATATTGGCGCGTTTTCTCTTTTTGCGGCAAAGAAGTATGCCCAGAGTCACGTTTTTGCGTTTGAACCATCTCCTAAAAACTTTGAGTTGCTTAACAAAAATATAAAAGCAAACAATTTAACCAGACGCATCTCCTCCTTTAACATCGCTGTGACAGACGGAAAAAAGAAAGTTGTAATGCTAAATGAACACCCAAGTAATCTTGGCATGCATTCAGTTGTTTTTGACTATAATCTTCGCGAAAAAGGACAACGATATGAAGTACCAACTACATCATTAGCTAGAATTTTGTCTGAATATAAAATAAAAACATGCCACCTTCTTAAACTTGATTGCGAAGGCGCAGAATACAGCATTCTTTTTGCCACCCCCAAAAACACGTTAGAAAAAATCAATAATATTGTAATGGAATATAATGATTACGATCAAATAGGTAAACTAAAAGAGTTTCTAGAAGAAGCGGGGTTTGAGACAATATTTTACCAAACTCTGCCAATTCCACACCGAGATAAAGAAGGAGCTTTTTATCCTTTTCCCTATTCGTATGTTCCCTATTATTATGCAGAAGCATCAGAAATATTAGATCTAAAATTAGCCCCTGACATAATTGGTATTCAGTTTGTAAATTTTAATGAAGCAAAAAGAATGCTTGCTCCAGGACATAATCATGACAAGATTCTTGAATACCTTATTAAATCAAGATCAATTAATATAAATGAGTAGTCTTAAAAAAACACCAACAATTGGTCTTATTGGACTAGGAAATCAAGGAAAAAAACACTTAGATTCTATATTGAATCTTCAAGGCAAAAAACTTTTAAAGCTAGTAGGGGTATGTGATACATCTATAAAAGAATCCTCTAGTTTCATGAAAGTTCCATTTTATCTTGACTACAAAGATTTATACTCAAATGCAAAGCCAGAAATTATTGTTATAGCAACGCCCAATTATTTACATAAACAAATATCATTAGATGCCTTAAATGAAAATATTCACGTTATCAAAGAGAAACCCCTCGCCACAAATTATTTAGATGCATGTGACGTTCTTAAAGTTTCTCATGCAACTGGGAGACTTATTGCGACAACACAACAGAGATTTTTTTCTCCTCTTTTTCTGAAAGCAAAAACGATAATTCCTTCTTTGGGAAAAATAATAAGCTTTGCTTATAGATTTACTTTAAACGATACAGCAAAAAGTTGGCGTTGGGATCTAAGGAAAGCAGGAGGAGGAAGCTGGTTAAATATGGGTTGGCATGCAGTTTCAGTTATCCAGTGGCTTATTGGTGATATTGAAACTATAGAGCTAGCATGGAAAGTAAATGGCAGAAGGGAATGGGATTACAAAACAGATCATTCCTCTTTTGCAAAGGTTATTGTTGCGAATAATATTATTGGCTCAATATTCCTTAGCTGTATTTATCCCAAAAAGGAAGAGGCTCTCAAGATAGGATTATCCGATGGAATACTTTATTTATCAAGAGATTGTCTAAGGGTTCTTAAGAAAGGAGGGACACAAAAAAATTATTATTCTACTCTCGAGGAACACCATATATATACTGACCAACTTAAAGAATTATTAAAAGAAATTCAAAATAATAATTACGATCAAATAAGAGACTTAAGGATAATGGCGACTATGCAAGCAGGAATAAACTCCGCTTATTCCAATTCATCACTAATTAATGTAGAGAAAATATATAAAAAGAGACAAAATACTTTCTATTCAGACAATACTATTTATGCAAATTTCTAGCAAGCGCTCTGATAAAAAATTAGCAATTCATGGTGGAGAAAAAGCTGTTTCGATTCCGCACCCTCATTTTATTTGGCCACCGAAATCTAATACTTTAGAAAAAAAAGATCTTGGAGAACAACGAGATAAAGACATTTCTATAAAGGGAAGTTCTGGCCCAATTCGAGAACTAGAAAATGAGTTCAAAAATTTTCTTGAAAACAAAATTAAATACGCTATAACATTTAATTCAGGAACATCTGCTCTTCTTGCAGCCTACTTTGCCTTGGGGGTTGACGAAGGAGATGAAGTTATATCTCCTGCATTTACATATCATGCCACAGTTAGCCCAGTCTTTATCCTTAGAGCGAATCCAGTTTTAGTAGATGTGGATGTCAACACATGGTGTATCGATCCAAACAAAATAGAAGAAAAAATAACCAAAAAGACAAAAGTAATTGTAGTCAATCATCAATGGGGACATCCAGCGGATATGGAGGAAATTTTAAAGATAACAAGAAAATACAAACTCAAACTTCTTGAGGATTGCTCTCATGCTCACGGAAGCAAATACAAGGAGCGAATGGTTGGAGCCTTTGGCGACATAGCCGTATTTTCCTTACAAGCAAATAAGATGATGTTTGCAGGCGAAGGAGGAATATTGGTAACCAACTCTACTGAATATCACGACCGAGCGACATTATTTGGTCATTATAGGGATAGAGCCAGAGATGAAATAAAAAATAAATTTTACCAACAATTTTGGTTTACAGGCTATGGTTTAAAACTCAGAATGTCTCCATATAATGCAATAACTGCTATTTATTCTTTAGAAAAATTAAAAGATAGAATTGCTTCTAGGAAAATGTGCCTTACTTATTTTAGTAAGAAGCTTTCGCAGTTTACAGAAATAACGGTTCCATATATTGCTGATTATGCTAATATGGGAGCGTGGTATGGTTTTAAACCTTTATATAATTCAAAAAGCTTTCATAACATCTCGAGAGAAAAGTATATTAAAGCTCTTGCTGCTGAGGGCGTTGAAGTTAAAGAGCCCCAATCGGATGCATTATCACGGCTACCGCTTTATACAATCGAAGAAGATAAAATGTTTCGAGACAGAAGCCACAAATACGTTTTTAAATCCGGAGATTACCCAGTTGCCGAGAAGCTTGCATCTTCAGCATTATCTTTGCCAACATTTACAGAATGGCCGAAGTCAAAAGAGATAATTGATCAATATATTCAAGCATTTCACAAAGTCCACGATGGTTACCGGGAATTACTGCAATAAGGGTGTTTAAATGCGCTTATTGCACCGGGAGAGAAAATGAGAGGCTTTATAGACAAAAAATTAGTTAATAAGAGAATATTTTATTGGGGTAGTAAACCCTTAGGCCATAAATGTTTTAAGTATTTATTAGATACAGCAAGTAAGAAGTATAAGGGTATAAAAATAGTTGGAGTATGTATTAGCGAAAAGGATGTAAGAAAAGACGGGATTAAAGAACAAAACATCTCTAAAATTGCCAAGAAAAATAACATTCCAGTATTTACAGAGAAAGACTCTATACTCTTAGCAGGTGATTTAGGAATATGTATTGGTTATCCACATAAAATTCCTTTAGAAACAATTCGTAAGTACAAAAACGGAATCATTAATCTACATTTTGCCCCTTTACCCTACTATCGAGGCTCTAAAACATTAAGTCATGCCATGCTAAATGATGAAAAGAAATATGGGCTTAGTTTTCATTATGTAGATGAATCTCTAGATACGGGGCCCATTATTGCTGTTAAATGGTATAGGCTACCAAAAAATAGAACTGCTGAGGAGATAGTTAAAGAACTAGAAAAGCTAGCTTTTGAGTTTTTTAAAGCTTATATGCATAAAATGATTTATGCAAAATTACTGTCTGTAAACCAAGAGGATATAGTCAAAAACAATAAAATTGAACCAAAATTTTATAATAGGAATTCATTAGACAATCTCTACAAGATTTCCCTAGAGTGGCCGTTTGAAAAGATATATAGAACCGTTTTAGCACTTTCATTGGATGAAAAAAAACTACCTTACATAGAAAATAATGGGAAAAAAATTTACTTATCGATTCGTAATCAGGTGTAATGTTGATATGAACAAATAGATTCAGCTATAAAGCAACATCAATCCCAAAAATGGCAAGCTAGACTATTACTGTGCGGAGATGCGGCCGGTGAAGGTGGATTTGGCAAGCATTTGTTCCTGAATATTTTTAGGCACTCCTTCATAATGCGAGGGCTCCATGTAATAAGAGGCTCTTCCTTTGGACATCGAACGAAGCGTTGTCGCATATCCTGACAATTCAGACAAAGGCACCATTGCCAAAATAATTGTCGCTCTACTTCTTTCTTCGGTTCCTGAAATCTGCGCTCTTTTTGCAGATAAATCTCCAATGACATCTCCCATAAATTCACTAGGCGTTGTTACTTCAACTTTCATAATTGGTTCAAGAAGTGTAAGTCCTGCTTTCCGAGTCGCAGCCTGAAGCGCCTGTGAAGCTGCAATTTTAAAAGCAATATCTGAAGAGTCAACTTCATGATAAGATCCGTCATAAACAGTAACTGTCATATCAACCATCGGATATCCAAGTAGAATTCCATTTTCCATAGTTTCTTTGACACCTTTCTCAATTGATGTTACAAACTCAGATGGGATTGCCCCACCTTTGATTGCGTTTACAAATTCAAATCCCTCACCCCTTGGTTTGGGCTCTACTCTTAACAGACAATGTCCATACTGTCCTCGTCCTCCTGACTGCCTAATATATTTTCCTTCTCCTTCGGCAGTTTTCGCAATAGTCTCTTTATATGCCACTTGGGGATTTCCAACTCTTGCGTCAACTCCAAAATCACTTTTCATAGTATTTACTTTTACTTCAAGCTGGAGCTCTCCAACGCCGGCAATGATTGTCTGTCCTGTCTCATGATTGGTCTTTACATGAAAGGTAGGATCCTCATCCATAAGGCGTTTTAAGGCATAACCAAGCTTTTCCTGATCAGACTTGGTCTTTGGTTCAATTGCAAGAGAGATAACAGGTTCCGGGAAAGAAATCTTTTCAAGAATTATTGGATTTAGCTCATCACAAAGCGTATCTCCAGTTCCAGTCTCTTTAAGACCGACAATTGCAACAATTTCTCCAGCCTCTCCCTCTTTTATTTCTTCTCTTTGATTGGAATGCATCAAAAGAAGTCTGCCGATACGCTCTTTCCTTCCCTTTGTGCTGTTGTATGTATAAGTTCCCGAAGATATTGTTCCAGAATAAATTCTAAAGTAGGTTAGCTTTCCCACATGAGGGTCATTCTGAATTTTAAAAGCAAGACCGCACATTGGCTCATCGGGTGTCAGTTTTCTTATCTCCTCTGTATTCGTTTTGGGATTTATGCCTTTGACTTGTCCCAAATCAACTGGAGAGGGAAGATAATCTACAACCCCATCCAAAAGAGGCTGAACCCCTTTATTGCGAAGAGACGACCCGGCAAAAATTGGAACGAGCTTATATCCGACAACTGCTTTTCGAAGAGCTTTTTTTAGCTCCTGAGCAGATGGGATTTCGTTTGCAAGGTATTTTTCCAAAAGTGCGTCGTCTGTCTCTGCGATCTTCTCAACCAGCAGATTTCGATATTTTTCTATTTTGTCCTTCAAATCCTGCGGCACTTCATCTGTCACTGCAAATTTCGCCCCAAGCTCTTCCCCTGTCCAAATTATAGATTTTCTATTTAGAAGATCATAAACACCTTTGAAAGTTGACTCAACTCCGATTGGCAAAACCATGATCGCAGGATTTGCCCCAAGTCTGTCTTCAATGCTTTTTACAGTTGCGAAAAAGTCAGCTCCAATTTTGTCCATTTTGTTAACAAAACAAATCCTTGGCACTTTGTATTTATCAGCTTGTCTCCAGACAGTTTCAGACTGCGACTGCACTCCCTCTTCAGCGTCTAAGACTGTAATTCCTCCATCCAGAACGCGAAGAGAACGTTCTACTTCTGCTGTGAAATCAACGTGTCCGGGAGTATCAATAATATTTATTCTATGATCTTTCCAATAAGTGGTTGTTGCCGCAGAAACAATAGTAATGCCTCTTTTTCTTTCTTCCTCCATCCAGTCCATGACTGTTGTTCCCTCGTCTATATCAC
The DNA here is from genome assembly GCA_038062315.1 of Patescibacteria group bacterium. GTDB lineage: Bacteria > Patescibacteriota > Microgenomatia > Levybacterales > UBA12049 > JACOXT01. The sequence continues at coordinate 5,741 of JBBTXK010000173.1, read as the reverse complement.
CGATTTTGTAGGTTTTCCCAGTGTAATACAAAATACGCTCGGTAGTTGTGGTCTTCCCAGCATCAATATGAGCAATAATGCCAATATTTCTAATTTTTGAAAGCTCAGTTGTTCGTCTCGCATCAGCCATAATAATAAAAAAATCGAAATACTTCGGATTTCGATATTCGAATTTCGAATTTACAAAATAAGTATACCATATTTTCCATTCCTATTCTACTCCAAAAGTGTTACCGATGTATCTTATCTTCTGCGCTTTATGGTTGTATCTCCATGTATACTCGCCAATGTATACTTTTATAAATACTTTTCGTTAACTCGCCCCAGTTGTTACTGTAGGAATTTTGTGGTATCTTGAGAATATAGATTTATGCAAGTTTTTCAAAAAAATAATCATAAGATAATCTTAGGTGACTGCATTAATGTTCTTGCTAATTGTATCGAAGATAGTTCTATTGACTTAATCTTCGCAGATCCCCCTTACAATATAGGGAAAAATTTTAATGGCAGAAAAGATCAACTACCAGAGCAGAAATACTTATCGTGGAGCTATAAATGGTTGGATTTATGTATTCAAAAACTAAACAGCAGTGGAAGCTTTTATGTAATGACCTCTACCCAATTTATGCCTTGCTTTGATATTTATTTAAGGAAAAAATTAAATATTCTTTCAAGAATTGTCTGGTACTATGACAGCTCTGGAGTTCAAGCAAAAAATTACTATGGATCAATGTATGAACCAATTTTATATTGTGTCAAAGACAAAAATAATTATGCGTTTAATAAGAACGATATCTTAGTCGAAGCTAAAACAGGGTCGAAGAGGAAACTTATTGATTACAGAAAAAAAGTGCCGACTGTTTACAATTCAGAGAAAGTTCCAGGAAATGTTTGGGAATTTCCACGAGTACGATATAGAATGGACGAATACGAAAATCATCCTACCCAAAAACCAATTGCTTTGTTGGACAGAATTATTAAAGCGAGCTCAAATCCAGAGGATTTAGTCTTAGACCCATTTTCGGGCACATTTACAACTTCGTATGTAGCAAAAAAACTACACCGCAAATCAATAGGAATTGAGATCGATGAAGGCTATGTAAAAATAGGCTTAAGAAGGTTGGAAATTCAAAGCCATTATAAAAAAGAACCTTTGCAGAAAGAGTTAAAGACTTATGAGATTGAACAACAGAACCAGTTAAGAATTACCATATAGTCTATGGAACATTCATTCACAAAGAAATTGATGTCAATTCTTGAAGTTAGTTTCCCTAATGTAAGTAAGGACATTTACGAAAAGAGTTTTCTTCTTCAATACATAAATATAAAAACTCGCTCGGCAGATAAAGGCTCGAAAGCACGAGGAAGCTTTGCCAATCTTTACGCAATCTATGTACTGGTTGAAGACTATTTGCAGAAAGGCTTCCAAAATAAAAACAGTTACTCTAAATATGAGGGTGCAATTTTTTCTAAGTTATTTTTGAGGCAAAGAGAACTTCCATTCGGAAGTAAGTTGCAAAACCATGCGCTCAATCATAGACTGAATGAAGAGTTTAGGAAATATTTCCCAACTTGCGAATTCATGCCTATTCTACGACATGTAGAGACTAATAGATATTGGATTAACGAAAACCTGTTGAAAGCAACTATATCATCAAAAACTTTTAACGTTGCAAAAACTATTATTTCAATAATCGATAGCTACATTAAAACTAAATTGGAAGCTTTTGATCTATTTATAAAAACATGTAGAAAATTAGAAAGTATTTCAAATCAGAATTCTTCTAATATTGAAGTATTTATAGACGACCTATTGGCTCCTAATGTTGACGCAAGATTATTTGAAATTGTTAGTTATGCAATCTTGAAATTTTACTATCATGACCAAAAAGTTTATTTTGGATTTGAAATTGATAAGGTTCAAGAAGAAAAACTCAAACTTTACAAAACTGGACGCACAAACGCAAATGACGGTGGTATTGATTATGTGATGAAACCATTAGGCAGATTTTTTCAGGTAACAGAAACTTTAGATGTAAAAAAATATTTTCTTGATATAGATAAGGTTGAAAAATACCCCCTCACTTTTGTAATTAAATCGAAAGAACCAGCAGAAGAGCTCTCTAGTAAACTTAGGCTACGTGCAGAAAACCAATACTCTGTTAAGACAATCGTCGAAAGCTATATGAAGTCTATCGAAGAGATAATAAATATACCTTTACTTCAAAATAGATTTAAAAAGTCTGTAAAACAAGGTCATCTTAAAGGAATATTAGAAGAAATAATCAAACAAAGTAAACTAGAGTTTAATTATGAAGAGGACGAAGACGAAAATTTGGATAATGGAATCTGATTGCGCTTCAAAAAAATTTTAGATCAAACCTTTAATGCTTTGGGGACTTAATTTGGGGTGTATTTGAAAGATTGGGCAATTTCATCAAGCTCGTCAAAAAGCTCTTCCGAGCTGGTGGAAATATGATATACAGCATTGGGTATGTATATAAAATAAATTTTATCCCCGTTCAAAGTACTTCCTGGATACTTAATAACTTTAGAGAGAGAAGTATAATTGTCAATTATTAAATTTTCTTCGTTAGAAGACTCTTGCACCTTATGTTTAATATTAAAATCTTCAAGATAATTATCTAATGAGTCAAATTGAGTCCCATTCCTACTAACTATAATTATTCCTTCTGAATTAGAAATAAGAAATCTTATTTCTTCATCTTTTACGCTTAGCTCTGGGGGCACTACAATTGTAAACTTTAGAGTTTTCGACTCATACGCCTTTGTTTCGTTTGAATTATTATTTGTTTGTGATTGATTATAAGAATTATTTAAAGTCTTATTGTAATAAAAAGCTACCAGAAGAATTGCTAACAAGCCTCCGAAAACAATTAATAAAAATGTGAATGAATTGCTTTTCTTTATTTTTCGCTTCATATTAGTAACTATATTTTAGCGTACCTTTTTCTGTTAGTAATTACAAATAAGCTACTTAATCACGAATTTCGCAGTCGTCATTCTGGGGAGCCTGAGCCTGTCGAAGGCGACTCCAGAATCTCCATCATTCAGAGAGATTCTGGACGCGTTCACTTCGTTCACTTGCCAGAATGACGGAAAGTGCGAAATTTGTATTAATCTATCTTTATTCTATTGCGAAAATTTAAAAAAACTTTATAAGTACCACTCTAACGATATATATCATTAGGGTGAATGACATGGATTTATGAATTAATATCAATCGCCTACTCTGCTTCTTGTTACCTTAGAATTTTGGAGAATTAATTTGGAGTGTAGCGGAAGGATTGGGCAATTTTGTCAAGGTCGCCGAAAAGAGCGGGGGAACTTGTTGAGATAGTAAATACCATCCACTTATCAACATAAATAAAATAAGCTTTTTCATCTATATTGTGGCTAATTGGATGGGTTATCGTACCTCTTATGCCATGTAGATCATTCACTTTCAATTCTTCTTTATTTGCAATCAATATTCTGTTTTTGGATTCAAGATCCCGTAAATACCCCTCCAAGTCAGTATAATTAGTACCAATTCTTTCGATACTAATTAATCCATTAATGTTTTTCATGAAAACTGTGGTAAATTTTTCTTCAACTTGAAATTTAGAAGGGAGATCAATTGTAAATTTTAGAGTTTTCGACTTATACATTTTCGTCCCATTGGAATTATTGGTTATTTGCGATTGATTGTAAGAATTATTTGAAGACTTATTAAAATAAACTGCTATTAGTAAAATAGCTAACAGTCCTGCAAAGACAATCAGTAAAAACTGGAATGAATTATTGCTCTTTATTTTCTTACTCATATTAATAACTGTATTCTAGCGTACCTTTTTCTGTTGTGATTTGCAATAGGACCAATCCATCTTTTATTTCTTTTATCTTTTCCTTTCCAGCCTGTTTTGCAACAATAGTACTTTGATTTTTCTTATTGTCGTATTTGATCCTGATCTTTACTTCTTTTTTTATTGCAAATTCTTGCTCACTTACACTAAGCTTATCTTTTATTCCTTTATAACTCACATTATAATTGTTATCGGGTTGAATAATTGACGCGTCTTCGTTGTATTGCATGGAGTAAATCCCAAAAGAATCTTTTTTGTCTTTGTCTCTATCCCAGACATTTAGCGTCAATATATTCCCCGCTAAATCTGAGATAGCATAAATCGCATCATCTTTTTTCTTCTTTGCTTTATTTTTTAATCGTTCGACTGTAGTCTGATTTTGATCAACTCCATTGACAACTAAATCTTGTTTGTCCTGATCTACAAGTATTTTTGCCTCAGGCGGAGTCTTATCAATATCAAATTCTACAGACTTTACTCCTTCAATATTCTCGTCTTTGTCAACAGAATAATATTCTATTTTGTGATGCCCCTTATCTGTGAATACCAGTGGATCACTGTAAGTCGCCCAATCTCCACCTTCTTTTTTATACAAAGTATAATCAACACCCAAACCCCCGCTGTCAGAAGCAATAAGACTTACAGAAACATTTGATCTAAACCAATTCTCTTGACCTTCTTCTCCATCCAAAACTATAGTTGTTGTTGGGGGAATTGTATCTAATCTTCCTGCCATAAGAGCAAAGGAGGTAAGATGATCAAACTGCGCAGTTGCGGTCTTGGTGCTTAGATCTATTGCTGTTTGCGCTTTAATCCAATTTACTCCATCTGTACTTGAATATATAAAAATCGTGTCTGTATCATAAGAAGATAAATCAATAGTGCTAAAGTCAATAGTTATCTTAAATGGCTTGGTAAAATTTGTAACTGCATTCCCAAATGCGTCAAAAGCATTAACAACAATACTTGAACCAATTGACCGAAGATGACCCAAAGCTTTTACAATTGGGGATGATTGAATGCTCAATTTAATATTCTCAAGTACCGAACCTTCTGGGAAGTCAAATTCATATCTTTCAGTATTGAATACTCCCCCATTTGATGTAAGCGTGGCATCAAGATTATCTAGCTTTTTTGTCCAAAGATAATAACTTACATTTCCAGTTCTCCTTTGCCCGCCGTAGTCAAAAACGAAGGCGGGCCACGGATCAGGTTCCTTACTTTGCCAGCCAAAAGGATCTGTCGCACCGTCCGGAACATTGTCCTCAAAATTTCCATCTTTATTTTTATCTTCAAAAACTCCGAAATGAATATGCGCTCCGGCAATTCCCTCT
>JBBTXK010000173.1:0-531 GCA_038062315.1 Patescibacteria group bacterium | reverse complement strand
AATAACATGGCCTGTTGCGCCCACTAAACCTATTCGTTGTCTTGCTGTAACATTTATTTTTTCTCCAGGAGTTGATGTTATTAAACCATCCTTTTGCAAATGGAGATATCTTGTTTGGTATCCATTTCCATGATCGATGAAAACCATCTTTCCGCCAGCAGAAGAAGTATGGTATGTTGCTACTCCACTAGCTGCAGCCAAAACAGGATCACCATTATGAACTTGGGCTAAATTCGCATAATCATATCCATCGTGCGATGAATATTTTCTGTTCACTCTAGAAGAAGACAGAAAATTTATAATTGTATCCGAAGCTTCTATGGGCTCCGCCATCCCACTACTTAACAACGGATATTCGTGATCAAAATATGATTCTATTGACAACGCAGCTTCATTAAACTTAAGCCCTTTCCCCTCATAATCCCACGGGAGATCTAAGAATGGCTCAGGACCTGGGATAGGAGTCGGAGTGGGAGTTGGTGTCGGTGTAAGAGTTGGGGTAGGTGTCGGTGCTAAGACATAATCAAATGC
>JBBTXK010000172.1:0-12038 GCA_038062315.1 Patescibacteria group bacterium | reverse complement strand
TTTTAGATTCAGATAGCAAACTATTGTATTTACTTCCAACATCTAACCTGCCCACACCAATAGTTAAGGATTCTGCAATTAATAAGAAAATCCAAATTCCAAGTAAAATTTTGAGGGACTCCATTCGTAGGCGAAAATGTGATTTTATAAAGAATAAAAATACAAATAGGAATGATGGAATTGTTTGGATCCAAGCTAATCCTGCGGAGATGAGCCACCAAAAAGGATAAATTCCCAAAGACATATAAAGACTCTTTCCTCCGCCAACTGGATCTGTTGGTGATATAAACAGAATCATTATCAAACCAAGCCCTGGGGCACACCAGGCTAAGATTAACGAAATGGGTAGCTTAATTAGAAAATAAATTAAGAAACTGGGTCTTTTCTCCAGTTTTTCTGTTGATTGTAGTTGCTCTGTTTGAAGTTGTGAGCTTAATTCAATAGGCATAATCAGGGTATACTTTCTTTCGGAGTCTCCTCCAAAGATTTGGTTGAGTTGATTTTTTGGCCAATCTGAGTGAATCCAAACGAGACGTTGCTGAATTGCGATGAAGCATTGTTAATGTGTTTTCCCAAAACTCCCATATTTTCCTCAACTTTATTATAATCGATTTGGAGAGCGCGAAGGAGTTTGAATACTTCACGAGAACTAGCTTCGATCCTTTTTCCCTCAAAAGATAGAAGAATAGTTTGAAGATGCGCATATAAAGTAGACGGGGAAACAATATATACCCGAGATTTTTTAGCGTGTTCCATTAAATCGAGCATATTGACGAGTTCGTAGAAAACCGTTTCGCTTGGGACATACATCAATGCGAAGTCCATAGTACCTTCAGCAGGCAAAATATATTTTTTGGCGATTGCATCGATATGTTTCTTGACATCTTTAGCAAACTCTTTCTGCAAAGTAGAATATTCACCACTTTGAGCATCGGCTTTTGCCATTCGCTGGAAATTTTCCATTGGGAATTTGGAATCGATAGGTAAAATTCCAGCATCAGTTTTTATAGCCGCATCAACTCTTTCTCCTGATTTGAATTGATACTGAAGATGGAAAGAATTTTTGGGGAATATTTGGGATATTAAGTCTTTAAGCACCTGTTCTCCAATATTGCCCCGCAGTTTCGGGCTTTTTAGAAATTCCTGAAGTTCGCGCATATTGCGCCCAATCTCACTCATTTGCCCAACTTCTTTACCAACATCTTTTATTACAGAAGCGGCTCTATCGAGCCTTTCATTAAGTTGTTTGGAATTTTCCTGCAATGTTTTTACCATACTTGAAGAAGTGGAGCGTAGAGATCCCTCCATACTCTTAAGCCATTCGAGAAGAGTTGCGTCGGTCTTGTTTTTCTGAAGATCTGAAAGTTTTTTGCTTAGTATGTATAAAGTTATCAGAAATCCCAAGGTTATAAATCCGCCGATTATAAATAGTTCCATATAATCTTATTCTATCATTAACAATGCTTTTAATAAAACTCAAGCGTTAGACACTTGACGCCTCCTCCTCCTTTTAGAAACTCATAAATCGGAACTTCAATTATGGTAAATCCATATTTACTTATCTCGTGCTTCAGCATAGAGCTAACTCCTTTTCCTATAACGATAGTTTTTTCTACCACGACAAGATTACAAGCAAGTATCTTATTGTCGTTGGGACCCACAGAAATAACGTTACGAAAAAGCTTACTAACTTTATCAAGGTCTTTTTTTTCAAACGCAACTGGATTGATAACAGCAGTTTTTTGATCAAGCGGAGCAAAACATGTGTCTAGGTGATAATAATAAGGATCAATCAATTTAAAATCAATAATTTCCGACTCAAGAAAATCAGAAAGGTATTTTTTTGCATTAAAATCCGATCTTTTGCCCCAGCCCATAAAATAATTTTTGCCATTTGTAAGCAAGTCTCCTTGTCCTTCAAAAGTTATATTTTCGGGTAATTCTTTTATTGCAAATCCGAGTTTTTTAAAGAAACTTTTACTAAGTTCGGATTCTTTTTTGCGCTGTCTGAATTTGAAGTTAGATTTAATAAAAAAGTTGTTTTTTGGAAAACCAAAGTTCGCCGCATAAACCATGTCGGGAAGATTTTTATCCTGATTAATTTCAATTAGATCAATACCTAGGCTTTGATATACGCTCTTTAAATGTAGAAATTCTTGTTTGGCTTTTACTGGATTAACATTGTTTTCTATGTGCATCCATGGATTAATCTCGTATCTAATCGAAAAATAAGTTGGCGGACACATTAATATTTTTTTCATTTTTATTTTTGTTGACTTTTTTATTGACCGTCTAAGCATAGATAATTTTAGAGACAACCATTATATCAAACTTAGCGCGCTAATTTAATGGGTGGAGTATTTGTCAAATTAGCAGATTATGTGTCAAAATACAATTCTGGATTTGCTGTGAGTTTTTGCCAGGGGACCGGTTTGTAGTTGAAGAAGGCTGCGGAGGCGATCATAGCACCATTGTCCGTACATAGTTTTTTTTCTGGCGCAAAAAAATTAACTTTGAACTCTGAACTCTGAACTCTGAACTCATCTCGAAGTTTATCGTTGGCTGCGACGCCGCCTGAGAGAAGAATTGATTTGACTTTGTATTTTTGGGCTGCCTTTAGGGTTTTTGTGACTAAAACATCTATAATTGCCTGTTGGACGGAGGCTGAGAGATCAACGATTGTTTCATTGCTCAATTGTTCAATTGTTTTAACTTGTCGAAGCACCGCTGTTTTTAGGCCGCTAAAACTAAAGTCAAAATCATTAGAATCTATCATCGGACGAGGAAAGTTGAATGCCTTTGGATTGCCATTTTTGGCCGCTTTTTCAATTGAGGGTCCGCCAGGATAGGGCAGTCCTAAGAGTCTTCCAATTTTATCAAATGCCTCACCTGCGGCATCATCGCGAGTTCCGCCAAGCCACTTTATGCTGCCGTGTTTTTTCATTAATACTAAGTCTGTGTGACCTCCAGAGACGATAAGGGCAAGGAGAGGGAAATCAATATTGTTATTGCGAGGAACGGAGTGACGAAGCCAAGTACCGTACGATACATGGCGAAGCAATCCCACCGTTGAGATTGCTTCGCTTCGTTGCGACTTCGCTCGCAATGACACAGAGGCGAAAGACATCTCGTTTTTAATGAAATTAGCGTATATATGACCTATTAAGTGATTGACTGGAATAATTGGTTTATTCCAAACATAAGCTAAAGTTTTTGCAGTTTCAACACCGACCATTAGAGAACCGATAAGCCCCGGACCAACAGTTACAGCAATAGCATCAATGTTTGGACGATAGATAGTAGAGGACAGAAGATAGTTTTTTGAAGATGGAGGATAGAGGTTGGAATCTTTAAGAGTCTTCGTAATTACTGGAATTATGAATTTAACTTGCTCACGGGCAGCTGCCTCTGGAATGATTCCTCCGGTTTCTGCGTGTAACGACAGAGAAGACGCTACGATATGAGATAGAATCTTTGCGTTTGTGTCCTCTGGATTTTTTGATACGATTGCCGAAGAAGTCTCGTCGCAGGAAGTCTCGATTCCTAAAATAACCATATATTCGTTGACTTGCATTCAATTTAGTTTTTACACGCCTGTCAAGCAGTTCGGCAGTCCTGAGCTCACTGTCGAAGGACAGGCGAACTCGCGCTTTGCGCTCCGTTCTAAGATTATCATTAAATATTTTCCAGAACTACTTTGTCGCCCTTTTTGAAGTCATACTTTTCGGAAAGCCCTGAATTTATTTCCAGAACCTTATCTGATGGTTCGTCCGGACGATATATTGTTGGACTTTCGTTTGAAGGAGGATTTACTTTGCTAAAAATTGTTACTATTTTATCCTTGTTAATAAAAATAATATCAATTGGTATTTTCATATTTTTCATCCAAAAAGAGTGGTAACCAGGAGATTTAAATAAAAAAAGCATTCCCTTGTCTTGCGGCAAGGAGGTTGTTTCGGATAATCCAATTTCCATTTCTTTTGGAGTATTTACAACGATAAGCTGGAAGGCATTATTGTTTATCGTAGCTTTGGAATTTTTTTGGATTTGAAAAATGTTTTGAGTTTTGAAATAGTTTTGTGCTAAGAGACCTCCTGCTATAACAATAAGTAGCACTGCAAAAGCCGCAAGAATTTTTTTCATAGATTCGATTCCTTGATCAAATTTACAACCCTTGTTGTTGAATATTTAGAAATCCTTTTTATAACATATTCAACTCTTCCATTTACAAGTTTTGCCTGTCTAATCTTATGTTTTACCTTAGGGTCAGGATAAGTTGTCGCAATTACACCTGGCGATATTTGGCTAATTATATTATCATAAATATCGCTATTTGTCATTTTTTTTAATAAAATTATGAAGTCTACATCTCTTAGAGCAGAGAGAATTATTGCCCTGTCTTTTTGGGAATTAATAGGTCGGTTTCTGCCTTTCATTCTTTTTGATTTTTTGTCTTCTTCCAGAAGTATAAATAGATAGTCTCCAAATTTTTTTGCATTTTGCAGAAACTTAATATGTCCGACATGCAGAATATCAAAAAACCCCCCAACTAAAACAATAGACTTGTTTTGCCTTCTGAGTTTTTGCGCAAGTTCAATAGCTTCGTTTACTTTTAAGATTTTATTCATAAATTTTCAATTCCCAATTTTTAATTTTCAATGAATCTCCAGCGACCAAATTAAAATTTACTCTCTGGTTCCTCTTAGATATACGGATTGCCACGGGGAATAATTTGAGATGAATTTATCTGATAGAATTTCTTTTCCATTAATACTGACTTTTCTTGTAAAGTATACGCGTGAGCCTTCCGCTTTGAAATCAACCTGCTTTATAGTGCCTTTTGGAAGATTAGGGTCGTCTTGGTAGAGATCTTCTGGCGGACGAACAATATTGGTAATAATAGGCTTACTTATTTCTACCACTCTTTCGTCTTTGGTTCCGTAAAGGAAAACTGAAAGTCTTTGCGGGTGTTCCTCGATCTCTGTTTGTATAAGAATATGTTTGCCGGTATCATTTTTAAATTTTAGGTCAACTGTTGGTACATAGATGGTCGCATCAAATCCAGGCGGGCTGTCTTGTTCGTAGTAGGAAACTCTATATGCGTGAGCATGTCTTTCCGTAATTGGAAGACCTGCGTCAAGGAGAGATCGGAAGAATGTAGTTGAGACTTGGCATATTCCGCCTCCATCGCCTAAGACTGTTTTTCCATTTTGGATAATATAGGCTTGTTTATAGCCAGTAAAGGAAGAAACATCGCCCAGAGCCTTGTCGAAGGAAAATTCTTCATTTGGGGAAACGAGCACCCCATTTATCCTGCCTGCCGCTAAGGTTATATTAAAAATTCTACTTGGGATTGAATGTTGAAATAAAGAGGTTCCTTTTCCGATGATTTCTTTTATACCTAAATCGTTAACCCTATCAGTAGTTATTTTTGGCTTGATAATTTTAGTGGAGACAGGGATAGTTATAGCTTGCTTATTTTTTATGGATGATACAGATGACAGTATTGTAAATTTAGAATTTAAAGCATTTTTTATAGCATCTATGTCTACAATTATCCCATCCTCAGACGGCCTAAATGTAGTTACTTTACCGTCTTTGAGCGTAAATAAAGCATCGATTGGATGTTTGTTCGTTTTTTCAATGAAGAAAGAAAGAATTTCTATTAGCTTCTTTTCTGAATAATGATAGGAAGGCTCAAGCGTTAGGGAGTTTACGTACGCTTGAGTAACAAGGCTGATATTTGAAAAAAAATTATTCCCTTTTCCAATACTTATTGTCTGTTTAGCAATGAGATTTTGGTTGTAGCCAAAATCAAGATCTTTAGCAGAAACAGTTGCGATATCTACATTGTCAGTGAAGACAAATTGAATATTGGCGATTAGGTCGTTTTTTCGGGAAAAAATTTCCTGTATCTCCTGTTCTGTTTTTCCACTTAGATCAATGTTTTCAACTCTGATCCCGGGATAAACAAGATTAGAATTTACCCTCTGAAATATGAGGTATGCAAAACTTACGAATAAAAATAGTCCGAGAAACGCTCCAACCAAAAACCAAAAAATCACTCTAAAATGTAAAAATATCATTGATATACTTTGTGTTTAGTATTATACTAAATATGGATATGGATGAAAATATACTCTATAAGCCTCCCATTCCTGGTAATGAGAGTGAGATAGGGAAAGAGAAGTCTAAGGGAGGTCCGTCTCCTGGGGAGTTGAACTTTCATGAATCTCCTCCCCCCTCCTCTCCGATTTCAATTGCAAAAATTCTTAAAGTCTTATTGGGAATAGTTGTTATTTTATCTGTTGTTTTTTTGGTTTTTGGATTTTTTCTGCCTAAGCTTTTTGATGCTCTAAAAAGCGAGAAAGTGGAAATAGTATATTGGGGAGTCGGACTGGACAAAATGGACATAGGCCCGATAATTTCCGATTTTGAGAGTAAATACCCCGAAATTAAGATTACTTATCTCAGTCAAGACATAAAGCAATACAGAGAAAGAATTGTTGCGCGTATCGCCAATAAGACAGGTCCAGATATTTTTAGATTTCACAACACATGGATTCCCATGCTTTCAACTGTTCTTTTGCCTCTTCCGGAAAATGTCATAACTAAGGAAGATTTTACTAAGAATTTTTACCAGATTACGAAAGAGGATCTTATGAGAAATGGAGCGATTTATGGAGTACCTTTAGAAATAGATACATTGAGTCTTTATATTAACAAAGATTTTTTTAATGCCTTGGGTATTAGTGCGCCAACGAATTGGATAGATTTTGCGAATTACGCCAGAGAGCTTACTGTTAAGGATGAAAATAATAAGATAAAAACAGCAGGGGCTTCTATGGGAACAGCAAATAATATTGATCACGCTTCGGATATTGTCTCAATGCTTATGGTACAGAATGGAGTTGATCTTAGGAATATTTCGGGAGATCTTCCGGCTTCCGCTGACGCGTTAAATTTTTATACCTCTTTTGCTCTTCCTTCTGGAAATGTTTGGGATGAAACGCTTGAAACCTCCCTTACTGCTTTCGCAAATGGGTCTTTAGCCATGTATTTTGGTTACGCCAGAGATTATTCCTTGATAAAATCTATAAATCCCAATCTCTCATTTGAAATTCATCCAGTTCCTACTCTTCCGGATAGAAATCAAACTATTGCAAGCTATTGGGCTGAAGGAATATCTTCTAAAACAAAGCATCAGAAAGAATCACTTATTTTTCTAAAGTATTTGACTGATAAGGAGACGCAGCCGAAGTTATTTGCTCAGATATCAAAAACTGCAGGAATTGGCAAACCATATGCGAGAGTAGATCTTGCTGAGAACCTTAAAAATAATCCAAATGTTTACCCATTTGTTTCCCAGGCGAAAAATGCCGTGTCATCGTATTTCGTTGATGGAACATTTGACAATGGATTAAATACTAAGGCAACTGCTTCTCTTAATAACGCGATTGATTCGATTCTAAGGGGTGGTTCGCCTGAGACAGCCGCAGAGACCTTTTCTTCAGATTTTTCCAAAGTTCTCCAAGAATACTACAAATAGAAAAACTAGATAAGTCTTTATACAATCTACAATTGGAATCCAACCTTTTTCTTTGGCTTCATCAATTGCACTTTTTAGAGATTTGACGTAAGCCTTACCCATGGGGATTATAGATTTATCCAACACACGGTCCCACGAAACCAACTTAACATGGGATTGTTTTGTTGTTAAGAACTTCTTTTTGTGATTATTCTTAAGCTTCAGACAATGTTTCTTGGTAATAGTAAATCTGTTTTAGCCCCAGAATAGCTACTCTTGGGCTGGGATGCAAAGGTTAAAAAGGGTATCAGAAAGTTCTCCTAGAACCATAGGGAAAAAGGGTTCTAAGGATAATAACTAGCAGGTATTTAGGGGAAAGTCAACCGAGAAACGGTGGTTCTAGGATGGGAGGAACGCAATTCGTCAGGTAGAGGAGTCTTGGCAAGCTATGGCCAAAAAGCAGGAGCCCCCATTTTGGAGAAGGCTCCCGTAGTTTCATCGGCCTCTCTATGACTTTGCTGGGTCATTAGCTAATCGTCGCCATCTTCGGCAAAGGGGGGAGTGGCTGTCGCGGTAGCTACGTTCCCAGAGGCGTCTTCACAGGTGACCACAAGCTCAAAAGATGGAGCCTCGATTTGCAGCACCCCGTCTTCTTCCTCTACCTCCTGTTCTCCTTCATCCTCTAGCTCCAGCTCCACCACCTGCCCATTGGTCACTGGTATGCCGTTAAGCGTGGCTGAAGTGATGACAGGGTTGGTGTCGCAAGAGTCGCTGCAACTGAACTCCACACGGAATGTGCCTTCATCGTCGTCAACCTCTCCCATCGGCACCAGGGCTGCGGTCACATCCGGCGGAGTGGTGTCCACCACGGTGATGGTTACGGTGTCTGGGGTGCTGTCAACCGTGCCGTCGTTGACGATCAAGGTGATCTCAAACGAACCCATGGACGGCAAGGTCACCGTAGGATTGACCTCTGTTACTGTGCCACCACCTTCAGAGAAAGGCCCACTCCATGTGTAGGTTAGAGGATCTCCGTCTGGGTCGCTCGACCCACTGCCGTCAAGGGTTACCACTACGCCACCAGCAGTCCACTTCACAGTCTGGTCAGGCCCAGCATCAGCCGCCGGTGGCTGATTATCACAGGCATCACCGATACTATCCCTGTCGGTGTCCTGCTGATTGGTGCTAGAAACGTATGGACAGTTGTCAGCGCCATCTGGTATCCCATCTCCATCGCCGTCTCCAAATGTGGCATAGCGTAGTCTATTGTTAAGACCGTCAGAATAAACAATATGGATAGTATTGCTACTATCTACCGAAAGCCCTGTATGACCCCCGAAAGCCCCTCCAGTGTCTATAAAACGGGTATGCCAGACACTTGTGCTCTTGAGTTTGAAAGCATATTTGACACCACTGTTGGAATATTCAAAATTTTCACGATAACTAATGTGTACATTCTCAATGCTATCTAAAGCAATCGAGGTATACAGTCCAGTGTCCCTATCTGTGAGCGCAAAAGCAGTTTCACAGTTCCATCTCCCACTGCTTCCGCTGCAATTCCCACCACTCCCGACAAAGGTTGTATACCTCAATGCGTGGTTGTTTCCATCATGGTAAGCAATATGGGGGGTATCACTTGCGTCTAACGTGATTGAAGTGAATAGAGTGCTGAAAGACTCACTATCGTCAACAACCTCACAGTTCCACTCCCCTCCCCCGCAGTTACCGCTGTTGCCGACTAACTTAGCATATAGTAAGAAAGGCTGACCAAAGGTCGCCAGCTCCCCTTCATAAGCAATATGAGGGATGCCACTACCATCCACAGCAATGGCCGTATATTCTCCTTGTTTCCCAGGTCTAGTATCCACAGCGGTGCATCTCCATCTACCACTACCACAATTCCCACCACTTCCTACAAAGGTGGCGTGATGTAAATTGAGGCTATCGCTAAACCCAACACTGTATGACATATGAGGAATACCACCACTGGTTACAGCAAGTCCGAGAAAGCTGCCTTCAGCAGCAGGATCAACAACCTCACAGTTCCACTCCCCTCCCCCGCAGTTACCGCCAGTTCCAACGAGTTTGGCATACTTAACACCTCTACCACTTCCACTTACACCATCTTTATAAGCAATATGAGGGATGCCACTACCATCCACAGCGAGTCGGGCGAAGGCTCCGAACTGTGAAAAGCTCGAGTCGGCATCAATGACATTGCAATCCCAGCGACTACTGAAACAATCGCCTCCACTTCCTACAAATTTTGCGTATTTGACACCACGGCTAGTTTGGTCGTGATAAACAACATGGGGAGCAGCACCGTTGTCTACAGCCATTGAATTATAAAATCCTCTTTCAGAATCAACCGTTTCTGTAGTAACTGCTCCAAAAACGTCTTGGACTGAAAGCAAGCTAAACGACAAAGATAAGACGATAAAGGTGACGAACTTTCTATAATCCTTGCGCATGGTGATTTTCCCCCTGAGACCTACGAAATGCATTATACTTACGATTGAATACAATTACAAGTGTCCATTAATGACTATCTGGTGACACTTTTCTTGTTTTTGTAAGATTTCAATGATATTTTGGCACAAGTTGCAATAAATGATTTGCTACTTTATTTGTACTTTATCTTGCATTACCAATCTAAAGTGCGTGTAGTCTGCAGACGCAGCATTGCAAATTTTACCTCTTTTTTGACTGAAATCTTACAGCAGAAACAATGGTATTTCGTTTTTTGGATACAGCATGGATTTCCATCATTGCTTATGTATAGCACTTTGGGGGCTCTCTGTCAACTCAAAGCTACCAGGCCTTGGCTCTCATCTTAAATAAAACCTCAGATTCGGGGCTTGACAGGGTTTGCGGGGCCTGGAGGGAAGTCAACCGGGAAACCGGCGTTCTAGGAAGTTAGACTGTTTCTGTTTAGCGGTGTCAACCTTCGCCCGATGATGTGCCGCTTGTTTTCAGCCATCCTTGACAAAGGGAGACCACCCCGATATACTTGTAGTAGTAAATCGTAAATAATAATAAGAACTACTATGGTAAACGGAAACACAAACATGAGCATCTCCCTTCCCGAAGGGATGAAAAAGTCTATACAGGAGGTGGCCAAGCAAGATTATTACGGCACGCCAAGCGACTACATCCGCTCTGTTGTTCGTGAGGATTTGAAGCGGAGAGACCAAGAGAAGCTCGAACAGATGCTCCTTAAAGGACTACATTCAGGGAAACCCCTAGAAATGATACCACAAAAGTACGAAAAACTGCGCAAGAGCCTACGCTCACGGATAGCAAAAAGACCATGACACGGTATGACTCCAAAACATTCTTACTCACCGCAAGCAGAAGAAGACCTAAACGAGGCTAAAAAAGTTTACACCTTTTATGAAAACTTACATCATAATCATATGGTTATGAAGAAATATAATCTCGTTGTCTGTGGTGGGACTTTTGACCATTTTCATAGAGGCCATAGGGAGTTTTTGAGGCACATTCTGTCTATAAGCCGCAGAGTTCTCATAGGTTTAACAACAGATAAATTTGTTAAATCAAAAAATAACAGTCAATGGGTTGAAAGTTATCAGTTAAGGAAGCGAAAAATCATGGAATTCTTAGATAAAGAAAAAGCCATTAATACGGTTCAAATAGAGCCAATTGATGATATTTATATTCCGAAAATATGGGAAAATTTGCCAATAGAGGCAATTGTTGTGTCAGAGAATACGATTAAGGGCGCAGAAGCAATCAATTCGAAAAGAAAAGAACAAGGAAAATCTTTATTAAAAATTGAGATTGTTCCTTTGGTTAAATATCAAAATAATGAATATATTTCTTCATCAAGAATTAGAAACGGAGAAATTAACAAAGAGGGGGTACCCTACATAGATCCAATATGGCTTGAAAAAAGACTTGTTATTCCTTTGGAGCTAAGAAAAGACCTTAAGAAGCCGTTCGGCCTCCTCTTTCGAGATCCGCAAAAAGTAAAGATTCCAAAATGCGCTTGTTTGATAACTGTCGGAGACGTTACTACCAAAATTTTTAACGAATTGAAACTTAATCAAAATATTTCGGTTATAGACTTCAAGGTAGCAAGAAAGAAAGAGTTCTCAAATCTTTTGCAACTTGGTTTTTCTTCAAAAATAAAAGTTATTAACGCTAAAAATCCTGCGGGACGGCTTACTCCATCTCTTTTTTCGAAAGTCATTTCTATATTTTCCTTATATAAAAACGAGAGGGTTGTTTTGAAAATAGAAGGAGAAGAAGACCTTGCTGTTTTGCCCTTTATTCTCATAGCCCCCCTAAACTCGATTATCTTCTATGGTCAGCCAGCTCAGGGTCTGGTAAGGGTTGAGGTTTCTGAAGAAAATAAAGAAAAGACATACGGGCTTGTTAGCCGAGCAATACTAGAGGACATTGACAAATGATCTAATTTGCTATATATTTTCGGTATTATCACCTCCTAGGAAACGGAGGGTTTATTTTAATTGCTTAATTATGGATA
>JBBTXK010000171.1:0-1830 GCA_038062315.1 Patescibacteria group bacterium | reverse complement strand
GATATTTAGTCTAGAAGATTTAAAGCTGGTTTGTCAAATCCTGAACGGTTACAAATCTTTACCTCATACTATTATAAAGATCATTTATAAAATGCCCGAACTCAACACGCGTAATGGGAAGTTGTAAAAAATCAACATTATGTTGACCTCCTTCTAGTTCTGGTGAAGGAAATGTTCTTGGGATAACGAATTTGATATCCGCTTCGGCAAAAAGTCCTGGAAATCTCTTACATTGAAATCTAATCTCTTTAAGTTCTTTTTCGAGATATTTTTCATCCCGTACTAAAGAATATTCATAAAGTCTAAGAACAAAACTATTAGAAGTATCAGAAGGTTTTGATCTGTCAACAAGTATTCCGTTTGGAACATGAACACGCTTGAGAGCTTCTTGGCCAAAACGATAATCAATAACTCCTTTATTGGCGTAGAGCATTTTCCAAAACTCGGAAGTCTTCTCGGGAGAAAATACCAGGCTTGAGTCGTGGCATTCAAACGCACAACTAGCATACGCTATATCTCGAAAAACCAAGCCAGCAAAACTACGACTCAACTCACTACTGTCACGAGGCCTACGAACCTTCCTTTTAAGTCTTTGAGCTTCTCCATAAACACGCTCATATCTCTTGGTCTTTTTGTACCTACTTAGAAGGTCAGTTCCCTGTCTAAAATCACCGTATTGTCTACGTAGATCTTGTGTCTCCATTACACTTTCTTCTATAATACGAGGTAAATTATTTAAAGCTTCTTGTTCTAGTTTATACGAATTTCTTCTTTTTGCTTCTATCATAATTAGGTTTTTTTTGCGAGACTGCTATATCCTATATCGTAGTTGAGGGGATTTTACAATATTCTCTCGCAAGTGGCAATAGGTTGCAAAACCGACTCCTCTCTTTCTCTTCAAGTCCAAAGGTATATTGAATCCCTAATAGCATTGCGATGAAGATTGTGCAAAACTGGTTCGTGCAAAGTAATACAGTTTCAAGATAACGTTTATTTTAGAGAAAAAGTTACAGGTTCTAAATTGACAACCTTTTTAATAGCTCCAGCGATAAATTCATCAGGACAAGGAAGACGAATAGTTCCTTCTGGTCCTACAATAAGTCTTTCTCCAGTCCTGTGGTCTGTTCTTATTTGTCTAAAGTTAAAAGAAATAGTTTCCTCAGTTGGTGTAATTGTAATTATTGGATGCTCTTCTTTATCCTTACTCCATATAAGTCTTGCTGAAGTTGTGTCTCGAGTCGAGTTGAAAGTAAACGTTTGTTTATTATAGATTTGATCTTGCAGTTGCGCGGGAATTGGTTCAACCTGTTGCTCAACATAAGTACCTCTGCTTAAATCAATTATGGTCGAAGTCTTGCCTATAATTCTTCCTTCTTCGTCTACCTTATGAGAAATAACTTCTCCAGTTTCGATCCCTACATAGTTCCTATCTGTTTTTAGTTCGACTGTCTTTCTCTCTTGGGCACCCTGAGCATCTCTAGACTCAGAATAGAAAACGAACCCATCTCCATCTCCTAACTTATATTTTCGCACATCATGCATGACATCCCCAATTAAAAAATGTCTTTCTCCTTCGTCCATAAACCTGCGACTACTTTGTATGGTCTGAAGATACAGTTGAAATACCTGTCTTAGCGTTTGGGCTATTGCAGCAACCTGTTGTTCGGTTCTTGGCAAATAACGAAAGGCGTTTTCGGATAAATCTTGTTCTTTACCTCTCATGTTCACCCGCATTCTACCACTATTGACTTATCATTTCAACACACACGGAAAATAGGCAGCGATTCTCATTATGAAAATTAGATTGTCATAATAAACAAAATTAGCAAG
>JBBTXK010000170.1:0-5061 GCA_038062315.1 Patescibacteria group bacterium | reverse complement strand
TTAAAAGAAAATATCTTCCCCTCTTTTTAGGAGAGTATGTTTGGAGGTATAATTACCGAAAGTTGGAACTTAAATTGCAAATTAACCGTTTGTTTAAAAAAGTGATCGATTTTAGTGGCTAAAATCATCACTTACCCTATAATAAGAGGGCAATAAGAAATGAAAAAACTACTAAAACCCCGCGATATTTTTCTTTTGGGACTTGGAGGCTTTCTTGACATCTTTGAAGAGCTTAGAGATCCATTGGGGATAATGGCTAAAAGCTATGAGTCAATGTATGGCTTTATTCCGGAAAGATTCAAAAGACATAATTACTCACATTTGATTTGGCGAAATCTCAAGGTTGGTTATATTGAGAAAATAGTTAAAGGGGAAGAAGTTTATTTGCGTCTAACAGGGGAGGGAAGAGAAAAAATAATTAGAGATTTTCCTCTTCTTGGTGGAATTTTTACTTGCCAGCCAACTTGAAGGTTTTGTATATGTATTTGAAATTTTTCATACGCAGATGGCAATCGGAAATGCTAAAGAACTTGCAGAAAAGGTTTGGAATTTGAACAGTCTTAACGAACTCTATCTGAAGCTAATTGAAAAAATTAGCCATTTAATTTCTTCTCACGATCGTGAAGTAAAATTAAATAAAACAATGGGTAAAAGAGAAGATAAAGTAGAGAGAGCAGAAAAGGAAAAGATTAAGAAAGAGATTAAGGATGAGGTTAGAAAATTAAAAGAGGAATATCTGGGGCTGATTTTCATTGATCCCTTCTTGCCCAAAGAACTTTTGCCTGTTAATTGGGTATCTGGAGAACTGGCTAATTTAATTAAAAAATTGTAGTCATAAGTCTTGATCTAGAATTCCTCAAGAGTTTGGGGAAGGGGTAACTTTTAGTTTTTAACTTTGAACTTTTAACTAAATCACGAGTTTCGCAGTTGTCATCCCGACTAAGTCCGAAGGACGCATGGAGGGATCTTTTTCAACAGAGCTTGGGTTGAGGTAGATTCCTCGACTACGCTCGGAATGACAGGAAGTGCGAAACTTGTATAAATAAGAAAGAGCCTGGTACAAAACCTCTATTAGGTTGATTTGGCAATGTCAAAGAGCGAAAGGCAGTAACAAATTAAGGTTTGATATACATTTTTGAAGAAGCTTGTAATGCCTCGTTTTTCTTCATGTCCCAAATGATACACCCGTTTGAGTATTGGAGAATTCCCACTTGTTATGCGGGAGTATGATTTTTTGTTTGAAAAACTCTTGCAGATATGATAGCGTGAAAATTGATGAAGTATTCTTTTGAGCTAACCCGCCCACAGCTAAGAGTATTTTCCGCAATTTGTTCCAATCTCTGCGCGGGATGGATTGCCATTTTGTTCTTAACCAAAGATCTATTAATTTTGACATTTGATGTTGCCGGTGTTATAGTAACATTATATTTGGCGATTAAAGCCGAAAGACTTTTGGAGAAATTATGACTGAATTTGAACCTAAATACATTGCCGCTATTCTTATGACGATAGCTACTATTGTGGTTTTTTATGTATTTCGTAAAAAGCCTGTTCCTCCCAAGAAATAATTGCGTATGAATTTTGATGAGATAATTATTCGGGCACAAATTGGTTTTGCGATTTTAGTGATTGCAATTTCTCTATTTTATTACTTCTTTGCGAAAATATCACATCACCCCAAACGATAAATTTGACTTATTTTTCTCCTTTTGTTAACATCTTGAGAATCAGATGATTAAGTTTGTCTTTACTCCTTTGGGCTCTGTTATTGCCGAATTTTCTTCATTTTGTCAATTCTTTTTCTCATATCTTAAGAAAAAAATTATTGTAGTCTCTAACTTTTTTGAAAAGAATAAGAATACTCTAGTTAAGTTATTTACTATAAAAAGAGGCAGATACAACAGGCCATTTATGCATTTGGCAGCCATGGGAGTTTTGGGAGTTGGCGTTATGCTCTCACCATTTTTAGCAGAAACTTATCCTGTATTTTCTCAAAATAAGAACAATACTTTGCAGATTGGTTCGCCTGCTCTCCGTGATTCTATAATTGTCGGAGCAAATGTTTTTCAAACAGATATTTCTGACAAGCCAAGATCAGAAGTTCTAGAGTATACAGTGAAGCCTGGAGATACGCTTTCTACGATTGCCAATGCGCATGGCATATCAGTTGAAACAATTCGTTGGGCAAATGATTTGGTAAATGACAACATTTCCATTAATGACACTCTGAAGATACTGCCGGTAACTGGGATATATTATAAAGTAGTAAAAGGTGATACTGTTTATTCAATAGCGAAGAAATTGGACACAGACCCTCAGAAGATAGTTGATTTTACGTTTAACGACTTTGCAAATCCTGAAACATTTGCTCTTGTTGAGGGTCAGATGCTCATGGTTCCGGATGGAATAAAGCCAACAGATCGTCCAGCCATTAAGCGGCAAGCATTTATTGCCTCGGCTGGCACTTTCTCGGCACTTGGATTTACTTGGCCAGCTCATGGAATTGTTAGTCAATTTGCCACGTGGTATCATATGGCACTGGATATAGCTTCTTCCAATGGTACGCCAATTGTTGCAGCCAGGGACGGGGCAGTTATTGCAATAGAAGGTTTTGGCTGGAATGGGGGATATGGAGTGAATGTTGTTGTAGATCATGGGGGAGGGTATTCGACTTTATATGCACACTTGGAGTCTGTTAATGTAAAGATTGGAGAAGGAGTAACAGGGGGACAAAGTGTTTTGGGATGGATTGGGATGACAGGAAGAACAACTGGTCCTCATGTACATTTTGAGATAAGAAAAGACGGCGTACTATTAAATCCTCTTCCGTATCTGCAATAATTTTTTTGTGGACCCGAGGGGAATCGAACCCCTATCACCTGACTGCCAGCCAGGAGTTTTACCATTAGACTACGGGCCCTCCTCACGTTCGTTCGGAGTAAACGTCTTAATCTTTAATAGTTTACCCTGAGCGTTAGCGAAGGGTGGACCTGAGCGGATTCGAACCGCTGATCTCCGCAATGCGAATGCGGCGCATTACCAGCTGTGCTACAGGCCCCCACATTAATTCTTGTTAAGAATGAATTGTAGCATGAAAAGACAGCGAAATAAACCCGCACTTGACTTTCCTCTTACTCTCATCTCATAATAATCCTGATGACTGAGATTCTGTCTGCCCATCACCACAAGAAAAACGTATTTAGATCTCTCTGGTATCAATATAGTAAGCTTGATATAACTTTAAAAATAGGATTTGTTACCTATATTCTTCTAATAATATCTACTCCATTTATTGTCCTTAACCACCAGATATTTGGATCAAAAGCTCAGATTCAGGAAAGACCTCAGATTGTTGAGGAAAGTAATTCTTCGATAGGCTCGTCCAATACAAGCCTTCTTCAGTTGAATGAGAAGCATTTGAAGGCAAAAACAGCAGAGGAAAAATCCCCAATTCTTCAAGAAATGGAACAAGCTTCACTTGATCGCAAAAGCCGTATGTTAGGCCTTATGATAAAAGACCCCAAAAAAGCCAACGAACTTGCCTTATCTGAAAGCGAAAGACTCAGTTTGCCAAAGGAGATCCAAGACAGAATAGAAAGAAAGGTAGAGGTTGAGGGAGAGATTGAGGTACTTCACCAAGATGATTTTGAAAATGGAAAATCAAGATTTGAGTATTTCCTTCGAACTCCAGACAGGAGAGATTATAGTCTCTTCTTATCTGATACTTCAGTTCCCCTTGTCTCGCAAGCAAAAGTCAGAGTGAAAGGGATTGCTCTTGACCAAAATCTGGCAGCCGCTCCCGCAGAGGATGGGGGAGTGGTTGCTCTTTCTGACCCAGTTGCTGAATCGATTGCTGAATCACTTGTCGCGCCCCCGATTACCAAGAACATAGCTGTTATTCTTGTTAATTTTCAGGATGACACAAGTCAGCCTTGGACTATCTCGGAGGTAAATGATGTCATCTTCAACCAAGCAGATGCTTATTATAATGAGAACTCGTTTGGGAAGCTTAGATTAACTGGTGATATTTTTGGATACTACACCTTACCTTTTAACAAAACCTGTGGAGTTGAGATCCAAACCGAAGCTATTAAAATTGCAGACCCAGATGTGTTTTTTCCTAACTACACAAATATCATTATACCTATATTAGGCTGTAAATCGGGTGGAAGCATAGGCAATGTAGCATACTTTACTCAAGAGGGGCGGGTAACGCCTGGATTTGCTCTTTTGGGTAGTTTGAATAATTTTACTGTAAGCCATGAGTTAGGTCATAATTTTGGCAACTTTCATGCCAACTTTTACGACTGCGGAAATAGTGCATTTGCTCAAACAGGATGCATCTCTAAAGAATACGAGGATCGATTTGATGTTATGGGCGGCATAGGTAATGTAATATCTAATACGGGTCATTTCAACAGCTATCATAAAGAAATAACTGGTTTTTTTGACTCTTCAAATGTAGTTAATGTAACAGAGTCTGGATCGTACACAATCAATCCCATCGAATCGGCAACTGGTCTTCCTCAGGTTCTCAAGATAGGCATTGACAATTCAAAACTCTTGTACATCGAATATCGACAACCTCTTGGTGTGGATTCTTTTCTTCCTTCGGATACACTTGATGGGGCTATGATTCGTATTGCTCCTTGGCGTATAGGAAATGGCGAGACTCAGCTTCTTGATATGACACCAACGTCTCCTAGTTCTCCTCTCGACGTTACGCTAGAAGTCGGGAAGTCTTTCACGTATGACGGGTTTGCTACAGTTACAACAGTCGGTCAAACCCCAAGCTCTCTTACTGTAGATGTAAGGTTGGTTAACGCCCCCACCCCTACTCCAACACCCACCCCTGTTGTTTCAACGCCAACTCCAACTCCTACACCAACAAGCACACCTACTCCTACACCAACACCAGACATTATCCCACCCATAGCTTCTATAACATCTCCCATAGACGGATCTACCGTGGCGGGTACGGTTATGATATCTGCGGATGCCTCGGATAACATTGATGTTACAAAAGTCCACGGTCTGTCGAATGCATATGCGGGAGTGAAT
>JBBTXK010000169.1:0-9837 GCA_038062315.1 Patescibacteria group bacterium | reverse complement strand
TTGAAGTTTTTTTAGATATTCAACGACCTCACTCGTCGATTCAAAGTCTGGTTCGGTAACTATCTCGACCAAGGGAACCCCGCTTCTATTAAAATCAATCAGTGAATATTTCCCCTCGTTCGGAGTTCTAAGTTCTAAGTTCTGAGTTCCAAACTCGTGGACGAGTTTGGCTGTGTCTTCTTCCATGTGTACCCTTCTTATTTTGATTTTTTTCTTCGTCATTCTGGCTTGTCCAGAATCTCCTTTATCATGAAGGGTGCGGAGAGATTCTGGAGTCTCAGGCTTCCGCCTGATCCCCAGAATGACGGATTTATAACTAATTTCGATCCAACCATTAACACAAAATGGTTGATCATATTGACTAATTTGATACCCTTTTGGCAAATCAGGGTAAAAGTAATTTTTCCTATCAAACTTCGAAAACAATGGAATCTTACAATTAAGAGCAAGACCAATCATCACGCACCATTCGATTGCTTTTTTGTTTGGAACAGGTAATGCACCTGGCAACCCCAAACAAACAGGACAAACATGGGTGTTTGGTTTTTTTCCAAAATAATCAGCCGAACATCCACAGAACATTTTGGATTTAGTCTTTAGCTCCACATGCACCTCTAGTCCTATAACTGGCCTGTATTTTTCGTCTTTCATAATTTTATCAAGCTATTTATTATAATGATATATATTATTACAATAGTCCTATAATTTAGGCTTTAAATTGCGCCATGCTTCTTCTTTTGTTGCATTCTCATACGAATGGCCGATTTGAAATAAAAGTCCTTCTGAAAACTGTGGGCCTAAAATTTGTATGCCAACTGGTAAGCCATCAACAAAACCCGCAGGAACTGATAATCCTGGTATTCCAGCAAGATTTGCTGTTACTGTAAAAATATCAGACAGGTACATTTTCAAGGGGTCACTGATCTTTTCCCCTAATTTCCATGGAAGAGTAGGGGAAACTAATGTAATAATTACGTTAACATTCTTAAAAGCCCGTTCGAAATCTTGTCTGATTAACGTTCGAACTTGCATGGCTTTTTTATAATAAGCATCATAATAGCCTGCTGAGAGAGTGTATGTTCCTAGCATTATGCGTCTCTTAGCCTCATCGCCAAAAGTTGATCTGTTGTTTCCATAACGAATACCATCATATCGAGCGAGATTCGATGAAACTTCTGATGGTTGAATTATATAATAGGTTGCAATCGCATATTTTTCGTGTGGTAAATCAATCGGAACAATTTCAGCCCCTAAACTTTTTATCAGCTGCATGGCTTTTTCATAAGGCCCCACAGTTCTTAACTCCTGTTTCTCATATTTAAGGTATTTAGGCACTCCTACTTTTAAACCCTTGATTGATCTCTTTAATAATGACGTATAGTCCCGTGCTTGGCGATTCGATGTTGTTGCATCGAATTTATCTTGTCCTGCGGTTACATTTAATAATATTGCGCTGTCTTCAACTGTTTTTGTGAAATGGCCAATAGAATCCATTGACGACGACATTGCTATTATTCCATACCTACTAACTCTTCCGTAAGTTGGTTTTAGTCCTACGATATTGCAAAAGCTTGCCGGAAGTCGAATTGAGCCTCCAGTATCTGTTCCAGTTGACGCTATGCACATATTTGCGCTGAGCGCGGCGGCTGAGCCGCTACTAGATCCGCCAGGAACATATTCAGTATTCCAGGGATTTTTCGTTGATCCAAAATCAGAATTTTCGCCACTTGATCCATGCGCCCAAGCGTCCAAATTTGTTTTACCTATAATTATAGTTCCTGCATCCTTTAGCTTTTTTACCACAGTTGCATCATAGGGAGGAATATAATCAACCAAAACTTTTGAACCAGCTGTAGTTTTTATTCCGTTTGTTGAAAATAGGTCTTTTAGAGCAATCGGTATACCAAGAAGGGGAAAATTGTTAAATTGTTCAATTGTTAAATTGTTAATAAGATTATCGGCTTTTTTTGCTTGTTCCAAAGCTTCATTTTCGCATACAGTGACAAATGCATTAATTTTCGGTTCTAGCTTTTTAATTTGATTTAGGCATGCTTTCGTAAGTTCTAAAGAGGAGAACTTTCTTTTTTGTAGTCCTTCTCTCGCTTCATTGATAGTTAATTGATTTAAGTTCATAAATTTCTCTCAATGTCATGCTGATCAGGCTCTGCCTGATTCAGCATCTCGTTTCTCCATGGATTAGATCCTGAAACAAGTTCAGGATGACACCGAACTATTCTTCTAAGATTGCTTTAACTTTAAATAACCCGGTATGCTTTGATTTGGTGTTTGATAGTGCTTCTTCTTGGGAAAGAGATGGTTTTACCTCATCTTCCCTAGTAACATTTTCAAGGCCAGTGACTTGAGATGTAGGTTCTACATTTTTTGTATCAATCTCCTTAAGCTTATTTACATAGTCAAGGACTGAGGAAAGCTGTGATTCAAATTTTTCTTGCTCTTCTTTGGATAGAGTCAAATTCGCCAGTTTCGCAACATGTGTGATATTTATTTTCATTAAGGTAATTATATTGCAACTCCCATTCTCTTTGCAATCGCATTGTGGGATTGCCATTCGAGGGAGTCGTCAAGAGGGGAGAGGTTGATGGATTCCTTGTACTTCTTTTCAAGAGCCAATTTGATTAGAAGGTCTGCGAAATGAGGGTTTTTGGGCAGAATTGGGCCGTGGAGATAAGACCCAAAACTATTTTTGTAAACTGCTCCTTCCGTCTTGTCCATTCCATTATTACCAAAACCCTTAAGTACTGTTGCAAACGGCCTGACTTTTTTTCCTAAATACGTTCTTCCTCCATGGTTTTCAAATCCAACTAAAATACTCGTCATTCTGGCTTGTCCAGAATCTCTTATTACCGTTAGGGATTCTGGATGCGCTTCGCTTACCAGAATGACGTTTTGTGATGTTTGTATAACAATGTTTCCAATTAACCTTCTGTGCTTCTCCCCAGGATTTTCCGTATATAAATCTAAGATATTTAATCCGTCTACTATGGTACCATCCGTTTCTTTATAATACTTTCCCAGAAATTGATAAGCGCCGCAAATATAAAGACCTGGAATGTCATCCTCTATCATATCTTTTAGCGCATTAACTTTATGTGTGCTAAAGTCATGGGAAACAATTTTTTGTTGCTTATCCTGTGCTCCACCCATAAAAATTAAGTCACATTTTCTTAAATCATAAATCTTAAATCCTAAATCAAGCTTTTTTACTTCAACCTTAATACCTTGCCATTCACACCTTTTTTGAAGACAGATAATGTTACCCCTATCCCCATAAGTACTCATTAGCTCCGGATATAGCCAACCAATAATCACTTCGAATTTCATAATTCGTATTAATGTCATGCCGATTCATTTCAGCATTTCGTTTCCTCTAGGTATAAAATTCCTGAATCAAGTCCAGGACAGGCTCTGAAGCGAGTTCAGGATGACACATTGAGACTTATAAAATTTTCTTACCTGTTAATATTCTTCTCACTTCAAGCATTGCAGAATATGTAGGGAGTATATAGAGCGTTTCTGATTTCGTAAGAAGCTTTAAGCTTACTGCTATAGCATCCTTTAACTTCTTCTCTATTTGAAATTTAAAATTTGATTTTTTCATTGGAAATTTACTTGCATATTTAATTCTCAGTCCCATATCATAACACCTATCCCCAGAAACAATAACTGTTTTAAGCTTGTCTAAATATTCCTCAAAGTCTACATCCCAAACCCAAGAAACGTCCCGACCATCTGGAATGCGATCGTTTAGGACAAGAAGTGCGTTTTTTGCACCTAAATCTGCTACAGTTCTTAGAGATTCATTAAAACTTGTTGGATTTTTTGAAAGAAAAATTTGAACTCTCTTTCCATTGACATTCATTATCTCCTGTCTACCAAACGCCGGATTAAATGTTTTGAGTGATTTATTAATTATCTGATCAGAAACGCCGATTTTCCTGGCCACTAAAGTTGCTGCAAGGATGTTGTAGAGATTATATATTCCTGCCAATTTACTTGATTGGGGACTGGAGAAGATATTTTCTGGTCTTTTATATCCACACTTACTACATTCCCAATCTCCAAGATGAGAGTAGTAAATTATTTTATAGGTAAGTTTTGAGCTGCAATTTGGGCAGTAAGTTGAGTCGACCGCGTGTTGATGAGTATTCATAGACAGCTTTTTGTCATTTAAACCAAAATAAAGAATTTCGTTTCCGTCATTCTGGCTTGTCCAGAATCTCTCAGAGCCATGGAGATTCTGGATGCGCTCGTTCTGCAATGCAGAACTTCGCTTACCAGAATGACGTAGTTTTTGTAGTTTGTTCTCACCCAAATATGCAATCTTAGGATCATCTGCATTTAAAATGAGTGTAGTTTTTGGAGAGAGATGTCGAATGGCTTCGGACCACTTTTTAGCAATTGTATTTACCTCGCCGTATCTATCTAGCTGATCTCGAAATAAATTGAGAAGAATTATATAATCTGGCGTTATTTCTTTAAAAGCTAAAGACAAAGTGTTTTCGTCCACCTCAAAAATCGCGTAATCATAGTCAACTGTCGAAAGTCTATTACTATGTAGTAATAGACTTGATGCGATGCCGTTAAGAAGATTTGCGCCCGCTTCGTTTTGAAACACCCGATAATTTGCCTTTTCTAAAATTGTTTGTATAAATTTACCAGTTGTTGTTTTTCCATTTGTCCCTGCGATGAGAATTATTTTGAGTTGCGGATTGTTACTAATAATTTCCTTAATAAAGTTTTTATTAATCAAAAGGGCAACATGTCCAGGCCATGTTGATCCGTGTCCTATATTTAAAAAACGAGATACAAAGATAATAAATTTTCCTAAGAAAACAAGAAGTAAGTTCATAACGATCCCTTGACTCGTGCGTTTGTCACATTGTCCGAAGAATTTTTATTCTCTCCTCAATCGGTGGGTGGGTGTTGAAGAGGTTGGCAAACCAGCTTCCTGATATTTTCCCCTTAAAAGGATTAGCTATATATAAGTGGGCTGTTGCGTTGTTGGCAACTTCTAAGGGCTCTTTGTCTTTGCCTATTTTCTCAAGAGCAGAAGCCAATCCCTCTGGATAGCGGGTTATCAAAACCCCTGACGCATCAGCCAAAAATTCTCTTTTTCGGGATATCGCAAGCTGAATTAATGTTGCAATTAAAGGAGAAAGTATAGCAAGGATAATTCCGATGAACAAAAAAATCCCTTGAGCGCTTCCGCCTTCTCGGCTATTTCTTCTTCCGCCTCCATACCAAAGGCTTCGCATAAAAAAATCAGCAAGGAGAGCCACAAGTCCAACCAAAACAACAACAATAGCCATAAGCCTTATATCAAAATTTCTAATATGGGAAAGCTCGTGTGCGATTACTCCTTCAAGCTCGGCTTTGTTTAATTTTTGCAAGAGTCCCGTTGTCGCACATACAACGGCATGTTTTGGATCCCGACCCGTTGCAAATGCATTTGGCGCAGAGTCGTTAATTAGATAAATTTTTGGCATTGGAATACCAGTAGCTATACATAGGTTTTCTACAATTCTAAAAAGTTCCGGGCTGTCTCTTTTTGCAATTTGTTTGGCATGGGACATGCCAAGAACTATCTTATCAGAGTAGTAGTAGCTTGCAAAACTCATAATACCTGAAATTATAAGTCCAATTCCAGCATAAGATAGTCCA
Organism: Patescibacteria group bacterium; assembly: GCA_038062315.1. Classification (GTDB taxonomy): domain Bacteria; phylum Patescibacteriota; class Microgenomatia; order Levybacterales; family UBA12049; genus JACOXT01. The sequence continues at coordinate 4,155 of JBBTXK010000169.1, read as the reverse complement.
TAACCTGATGCTTTTCCATACACAAATATGATCGTGGTTATGAATGCCACAAATAATATAATTATCAACCAACTTTTCGTCTTATTTGACGAAATTTGTGAATAAATAGTCATACAAAGAAAAGAAATTAAAAAGTCACGCTCACTGGCTTCTTTTCTTCTTCCTCTGCCTCAAAGAATTCTCCTTCTTTGAATCCGAACATTCGACCAAGACTTCCGCTTGGAAAATTAGCAAGAGTTGTATTATAACTTCTTACATTTGAGTTATAAAACTGCCTTGCATATGCGATCTTTGCTTCAATGTCGGATAATTCTTCCTGAAGTTCAAGAAAATTTTTGCTTGCTTTAAGGTCTGGATAATTCTCAGAAACCGCAAACAAACTTTTCAGAGCTTGGGAAAGCATATTATCAGAGTCAGCTTTATCGTGAGTTGTTCTTGCATTCATAAGAGATGTCCTGGCTTTCGTGACATTTTCAAGCACCTCTTTCTCGTGTTTCGTGTATCCTTTAACAGTCGAAACTAAATTGGGCACAAGATCTACTCTTCTTTTAAGCTGCACATCTATGCCGCTAAATGCTTCTTTTATTCTAACCCTTCCAGTCGCCAAGGAATTATAAACAAAAAGCACATAGAGAACAAAAATTACTACCGCGATTAAAATAATTAATTCAATTGTCATTTTTCACCTCCTTCCCCAACCAAAATTCGGCGAAGCCGAATATAGACGAGACTCGCAATACAATAATTTCGGTATTCATATACAAAGCCACTTTATAAAATCATTATACCCTAATGCGTTAACAATGTCATCTTTCTTTGCCCATCCGCGGCGGGCCATTGCAACTCCATACATCATAAGATTCATCTGTCTTAGGTCATGGCTGTCCGTATTGATCGCAAGCTTGACTCCATTGTCAACTGCCAGCCGAATTATACTATCAGAAAGATCTAGTCTTGTCGGCCAGCTATTTATCTCAAGAGCCTTATTGTTTTTTTTACAAAATTCGAATATTTTTTCGAAATCAAGATCGTACCCTGGCCTTTCATTAAGCATTCTTCCAGTAGGGTGGGCTAGAATTTTGGCCTTCGGATGAGATAGCCCATGGATCGCCCTTTTTGTCATGTCGCTCTTGTCCATTCCAAAACTGCTGTGAATAGAGACAATAGCGCCGTCCAAAAGAGCTAGAGACTTATCATCAATTGCGAGCTTTCCACTTGGCAAAATATCAATTTCGAGCAATTTAATTATACGAGGACTTTTATTATCTGATTTTAATTGCTCAATTTCTTTGTTTCTGCTTGCTATTAATGAATATATTTGGTAGTTAGTGTGTTTGGAGATGCTTGGATTGTGTTCGGAAAAGCCAATGTATTCGTAGTTTAATTTTTTTGCATATTCGAACATCTGAGGAATCGTACTATGGCCCAAATCATGACTAGGCTCAATAGGAAAACTTGAGTGAATATGAAGATCTCCTTTTATATCTGATATTTCCAAGAGAGCTGGGAGTTTATGATTAATTGCCAGCTCTATTTCTCCAGTGTCTTCTCTTATTTCTGGCGGAATCCAGCTCATACCTAAAGCATTGTAGAACTCTTCCTCTTTCTGATATTGTTTTATTTTGTTATCCTGATTTGACAATCTCTTAATCCCGCGTTCGGACAGAGAAAGTCCTTTCTTAAGAGCGTATTCTCTAAGATGAACGTTGTGATTTTTGCTTCCAGTGAAATGTTGAAGTAAAGAACCAAAACGCCTCAGTGGTTGAACCATTAAGTCTATTTGTTTGCCGCCAGTTGTGAGTATAGAGGCAGATGAAGCACCCTGTTCAATAATTCTTTCTATGTATGGATAATGAACAAAGTGGTCAATAACCGCCTCCGGCCTATCTGTAGCAACCGCAATGTCAATGTCCTTAACCGTTGCTCTCATGCGCCTCAAACTTCCCAAGGCTATAGATTCGATAACCGCATCTGATTTCTTTATATATGCCACGACCTTTTTCGCGAGATCGTAGGCGTACGGAAGAACCATCCTTATTGGCTTATTCTTACCTTGTTTGTACTCTAAAAGAGCCTGAAATAAATCCTCTTGAGACTTTTCTCCAAATGTAGGAAGCTTGGCTATTTTACCTTTTTTTGCCCGGTCTATAAGCTCATCGACGACTGTATCGGGCCTATATAAAGAAAATTCTCGTGTGAGCTTATAGGCTTTTTTGGGGCCAATAGTTGGAATATCAGTTAACACAAAGACAGATTTGGGAATGCCTTTTAGAACCCAGTCAAAATGTCTTACAGATCCTTTCTTAAAAAGCTCTTCCAAGTGCGATTTTATAGTTGTCCCGATTCCGGGAAGTGAATCTAATTTTCTCTCTAAATATAGGTCTTTCATTTCCGATGTAGAGTTGGCTATAGCCTCCGATGCTTTTTGATAGGCAACTATTTGAAAATGAAATTTTTTTTCGTCCTTGATGCTATATGCTGCTGCTATATTCTTAAAAAGCTTTGCAATTTCTTGATTTCCCATCATAAGAATGATATCAGAGGATTGACTGCAATTCAATTATTTGTTAGTATATGCGAAGAGCTAAAGGGGTCGTAGCTCAGTTGGTTAGAGCGCTTCCCTGTCACGGAAGAGGCCGCGAGTTCGAGTCTCGTCGACCCCGCAAAATTGTACGTGGTCAAGAAATAGGTCACGGGTTCGAATTCCGCCGCGTCTGACGCGACCAAAACTGCCACCTGCCACTGTCCGTAATCAAAGAGAATACAATTCTGCCTAGAAAGGAGAATATCATGCAAAGAAAGAAGTTCGCAAAAAATCCTAAGCCAAAAAATGGGATCCTTCTTGGAGAATCCTACACAAATCTCATATTGGGAGCAATTGTTGTTATTGCAATTGGAATCGCACTTGTTATTCTTCTTAGAAACAATAAGCAGGGGCAAACAAGTTCAACAACTACTCAAAGCTCTGAAGAGAAGGTGAAGGAGGAGACGACATCATCCGTATACACAATAAAGGCAGGAGATAGCCTGTGGAGCATTTCTGAAAACGTGTATAAGTCTGGATACAATTGGATTCAAATCGCAAAAGAAAATAATTTGAAAAATCCTAGTCTTATATACGCTGGAAATAAAATAAAACTTTCAAAGATCGATAAAACAGTTTCAGTAAATAAAAAATCGGATGGCGAAAGTGCAATCAAGGAAAAACCAACTGCAAATAACGCTATTACTGAAAACAAATATACCGTAAAAAGAGGCGACAATCTTTGGAATATTTCTGTCAGGGCATATGGGGATGGATTCCGTTATGCTGAAATAGCTAAGGCAAACAACTTAGTTAATCCAAGAATCATACATTCAGGCAACGTACTAACCATTCCAAGAGCGTAACAAAGATTTAGTTTGTCTTTATCTATCGCTAACTTGTGTGTTTGTGGTAAAATAACAGAAAATCAGCGGATGTAGTTCAGCGGTAGAATGCTTCCTTCCCAAGGAAGAGGTCACCGGTTCGAATCCGGCCATCCGCTCATAGCGTTTTTTCCAGTTGACGGGAAGTTTTCGTTTTGATAATATTAATCGTGCACGCTAAATATATTTTTGTCTCGGGTGGAGTAATATCTGGAATTGGCAAAGGCACAACTGTCGCCTCTATAGCATTTCTTCTCAAATCGAGAAGTTTTAGAGTATCCCCAATTAAATTTGAAAATTATCTTAATATGGATGCAGGAACAATTAATCCCATAGAGCATGGAGATCCGTTTCTTTGCGAAGACGGTACAGAGGCGGATATGGACATTGGCAGTTATGAGAAATTTTTAGATGAAGACATGGGAAAGGATAACTTTGTTACCATGGGACAAATTTACAAAACTGTTATTGATCGCGAAAGGCGCTTTGAATACAACGGAGAAGATGTTGAGGCAATACCTCACATCACAGATGAGATTACCCGGCGCATTGTGACTCTTGGGAATAAAAAAAAGGCTGATTTTGTAATTATAGAGCTTGGCGGAACGGCCGGGGAGTACCAAAACATTTTTTACTATGAGGCTTCTCGTATAATGACTCTTAAAAATCCAGGAGATGTTTTGCATATTCATGTGAGCTATGTACCAACACAAACCCATATCGGAGAGCCAAAAACAAAGCCAACTC
>JBBTXK010000168.1:0-7137 GCA_038062315.1 Patescibacteria group bacterium | reverse complement strand
AAAAAATAAACAAGCATTAGATGCGGCAAGAAAGGAACAAGCCAGAGCACAAAGATTTTCAGAATTATTCAGTAAATCTATTAAACCACCTACCAGCGAAGGACCGGCAGCTCCCCTTGCATCATAACTTTTATATTTTCTTTCTTGCCCAAAAATTTCCAATGTGATAATATAATAACGTTATGAAAACATATACATTTAGGACTATTATTGAGCCTGATGAAAAGGGATATCATGGATTTGCTCCTCTTCTTAAGGGAGTCCATACTGTTGGCAAAACAATCGAAGAAACAAAGAAAAACTTAGATGAAGCAATCCAATGTCATCTGGAAGGATTGATAAAAGACAATATATTGCCGCCGCAAGAGCAAAATGCTGTAGAAGCAATTCAAACATTTACTGTAAATGACTAAACTACCAGTAATTAAAGCGCGAAGACTCCTCCAAGTCCTTAAAAGACATGGATTTTATAAACATCACCAAGTAGGAAGTCATATTCAGTTGAAACATGCGGACGGCAGGAGAACAACAATTCCTTATCATCCAAGTCAAGAAATAAGAAGAGGTACTCTCAAGGCTATTATTGACGATCTTGAAATGACTACGGAAGAATTCATCAAAGCACTAAAACACTAGGCTAAACACTAGGCTTTTCTTGCTACCAGTTTGCCAATATGGTAGGATTTGAATATTGCTAAATTGCTTCATTGCTACATTGCTCAATTGCTAAACAATGAATCAATCGAACAATTGAACAATGATTAATCTCTGCAATCGCATAATCGAATATTCTTTCTACGCCCTCTTTTTCCTAGTTCCTCTTGTTTTTGCGGGTAACACCTCTGAGCTTTTTGAACTAAATAAAATGTGGCTTACTTGGGGAATATCTATTGTGATTGGAGCGTTCTGGTTTACAAAAATGGTAGTCTTAGGCGAATTCAAAATCCAAAGAACTCCTCTTGATATTCCGATTGCACTTTTTTTAGTCTCTCAAGTAATATCAACTATTTTTTCCTGGGACACACATGTTTCTCTCTGGGGATATTATTCAAGGTTTAACGGTGGCTTATTATCTATAATCTCTTACATTTTTCTCTATTATGCTTTTGTAAGTAATTTCTCGTCTGAATCAGATAATGAAAACTCTTTTGTTACATTTATAAAAAAACACACAAATATTTCTCCATCTATTGTAAAAATTATTCTTTTTGTTATTGGATCAATATTTTATCTAGTCGGTTATTATTTATATGTATTAATCACCACTATACCTACTCCTCCCCCCAGCTATAAAGAAATTGACTTAAGAGAAGTATATGCTTTTTTAGGCTCATTTTCTTTAATTTTATGTATATTTTTAGCAATGTTTTCTTTTATCTGGACTACTTCTGGAAATATGGTGAAGAGATCGCTTCTAATAAGTATAATCTCTGGGACTATCGTTGCGCTTTGGGGCCTGCCATCTCACTTCGGATATGATCCAACCTGCGCAATTTTTCGTTTTAACCCAGATATTCCCTTTTTCAAAAATTTCAATGTTGAATGCTGGACAGCGGATTTTCAGCCGCGCGGCCGAATTTTTTCAACTCTTGGACAGCCAGCTTGGCTTGCCGCTTATCTTGCAATACTAATACCAATTGCTGTAGTACTTTTTAAAAACAGTTTTTCAAAGAAAAAATTATTGCTTGCAGGCTGTTTTTTGATTCTTATTATTCTTTTCTATGTTGATCTTATTTTTACAGCGACCCGGGCTGGAGTATTGGGATTATGGATTTCTCTGATTTTTCTTTTCTTAGCATATATTTGGCTTCGAAGAAAGAACATTAAGTCAATTATCAATCTTCCATTATCAATTTTATTATGTATCTTTTTGATTATTACATTTGTTATGGGCACTCCAATTCCTCAGTTAGCTAATTTCACACTTCCAGTTTTAAAAACACAATTTGCAAAAACTCAAGTCGCAGATACTCCTGAAAAACCAATTGATCACGAACAATCCCAGCCAAATCAAGATCAAAACCAAACTAAGCCGCCCCAAACACAAACATCGGCCGGCGGGACAGAATCCGGAGATATAAGACGGTTGGTCTGGCAAGGAGGATTGGAAGCATGGAAAAATCATCCTCTAATTGGCACTGGAGTTGAAACTTTTGCCTTTGCGTATTACAAATATAAACCAATCGGCCAAAATAGTGTTTCTGAATGGAACTTTCTATATAACAAGGCTCACAATGAATATCTAAATTATTTGGCAACAACCGGGGTTTTTGGATTAGGAAGCTATCTTTCAATGATAGGTTATTTTATTTTCCGCGGCCTCTCCTTTATCATGCTGATCAGGCTGAGCCTGATTCAGCATCTCAATCAGATGGGATCCCGAAACAAGTTCGGGATGACAGAAAACAATCTTCTAATTCTCGTTCTAATTGCCGGATATTTTTCAATATTAATTACTAACTTCTTCGGTTTCTCTGTAGTAATAATAAATATCTATTTCTTTTTGATTCCTGCCTTTGTACTTATCCTGGGAGGCATGATTTCTCAAAATAAAACCAATCCGCTCAAAGTAAATTACACAATGTCTGTCTGGCAATGGACTCCTATTTTTCTCATATCAATAGTTTCTTTATATATGCTGATAACTCTTTTCAGCTTTTGGAGGGGAGATTTAGCTTACGCCAAGGGTTATAACTCAAGTAGAGCCGGCGAATATCAAGCCGCATACGAATACCTTTATAAGGCAGTAGCACTAAGGGAAAACGAACCTGTTTTTAAAGACGAATTATCTATAAATAGCGCAATCTTGGCTGTGGCACTACTTAGCGACCCAGCAAAAAAAGAAGATCCGGAAACTATTTCTACAGCCACAAATCTAGCAAAAGAGGCTATAACAACAAGCAATCAGTTAGTCTCTGAGAATCCCAATAATGTTGTTTTTTGGAAATCACGAGTTCGGCTCTTTTTTACTCTCTCTCAAGTAGATGGACGCTTTCTAAGCATTGCTCTTGAGGCAATTGAACGCGCATCTGCTCTTGCTCCAAATGACGCTAATATTCTCTATAACCTTGGGGTCCTGTATGGACAAAATAATAAAATTGCAAAAGGAATAGAAGTTCTTAAAAAAACTGTAATTTATAAGCCAGACTATAGAGACGCGCATTACGCGCTTGGTCTTTTTTACCACGAAGCGGCTATTGACAAAGACGGCAAAGTGATAGACCAAGCTCTGCAGGAAAAAGCAGTCGCCCAAATGAGATATATTTTGACTAACATATCAACTACAGATTCCTCAGCCCAGGAATCCCTAAAGACTTGGGAAAAGCAATAAAATAATTGAAGCTAGGTCATAAATCCCAGCTTCATTCCTTCGACCAGCTCAGGACAGGCTCTGAGCGACCCTGAGCTTGTCGAAGAGGAGTCGAAGGATCAGTTTTTGACGTAAACCCTAGAACTTTTAAGTATGCTATAATTGAGGCTGTGTTAAAGATTATAACTGCCCCCAGTCCAATTCTTTCCCAAACTGCCAAACCTGTGGCAAAGCTTGATAAATCTGTTCTTAATTTAATAGAACAAATGAAACAGACATTACTTTCAGCCCAGGATCCTGTTGGTGTTGGACTCGCAGCTCCTCAAATCGGAAAAGCCCTACGAATTTTTATCATCAAGCAGAATCATAAGTCTCCAATTTCTACATTTATCAATCCCCTAATCGAGGACTTTCTCAACGCTCCATCTGAAAAAAATCAACAAGCCAAGCAAAGTGAGACAACTAGACGTGCAAAGGAAAAATCAGGAATTAATAAAAACGTGCAGCTTGAGGGCTGTCTTTCACTCATTGATATCTGGGGAGAAGTCAAAAGACAGCCTGGTGTTGCCCTTTCTTACCAAGACGAAAAAGGCGAAAAACACTCTCAAAAATTCTATGGATTTATATCAACAATTATCCAGCATGAAACAGATCACTTAAATGGTATACTTTTCCCAAAAAGAGTCCTTGAACAAAAAGGCAAATTATATAAATCCCGCAAAGATGAAAAAGGAGAGGACATTTTTGAGGAGATAGAGATATAAAACCACCATGAAAGAAAGAGACGGTTCCCGGCCAATGGTGCACCGCAAAGGCAGACAGCCACAAAGAGCAATTGTTGAATTCCTCGCATCACACTATGCTCCCGAAATACAAGTAAACGGCATAGAAAACCTGAGAGAGCCTCAATTGGGAGACAAAGGAGACATTTTTGTAGCAAACCACAGAAGTCATGCAGATTATACTATCTTTGATCAGTCGCTTAAAAGGAACGATCTTGAAGAAATTGCCAAAAGAACTATTCCACTATCAGGATTAAGGGTTGAGGGTAACCCAATAGCAAGATTGCTTATCCCCGCTTACAACCGAGTGCTCATCTGGTCATCAACAGTTGAACCCCGTAACAAAAGAGAGAAAAAAAAGAAATTTAGAATGGATAGAGAAACCCTCACTTATACAAAATGGAATCTAGGCCATGGATATAACACTCTTGTTTTCCCCGAAGGAACTCGCAGTCGAACGGGAATGCTTGGCCAAGGACAGCCAGGGATTGTTCATATCTTTAATTTAGTGGACAATGTGCGCATTGTACCAGTGGCAATTTCTGGTACAGAGAAAATTCTTCCACCCGGCAAATTGCTTCCTAAGCGTGGCTGTCCAACTGTTTCTTTTCTTCAGCCCATTGAAGTTTATGAACTTAACGACTTATCTAAGCACATAAAAGACAAAAGAGAACGTCAAATGTATATAATAAACTTTGTCATGAGTATATTAGTGTTGAGCCTTCATCAAGAAGACCAAAGAGTATATGCAAAAATCTAAGATTGTCTTTTTCGGGTCGTCAAAATTTGTTATTCCAATAATCGAAGTTCTTCGAAAAAACTTCGACCTTTCCTTTATTGTCACAACGGAAAAAGAACCTACCGATTCTGTCCCTTCTTATTGTGCTGAAAATAAAATCCCCTTTCTCTCCGTCTCTAATCTTTCCGACCCAATTCTTAATTCTAAATTCTTAATTCTAAATTCCCAACTTGGAGTTCTTGCGTCCTTCGGTGCAATTATTCCTAAAAGAATCTTAAACGCATTCCCCAAAGGAATTATCAATATTCATCCATCGCTTCTTCCAAAATACCGAGGCCCAACTCCTGTTCAAACATCAATTTTAAATGGAGATAAAACAACTGGAGCAACAATTATTAAGCTTGATGAGGAAGTAGACCATGGTCCTATCATTGTTCAGAAAGATGCAAAAATTCTTCCAAACGATACTGCTGAGTCACTCCACGAAAGACTTTTTAGATTAGGTGCCGGTTCGATAGTACAGACTATCGAACTATATCTAAAAGGAGAGATTACACCAAAAGAACAAAATCATTCTCAGGCAACTTTTACAAAGAGGCTTACTCGCGAAGATGGCTTTATTGATATCCAATCTCCCCCATCTTCCCAAATTTTAGATCGAATGATCCGTGCTTATCACCCATGGCCAGGCGTGTGGACGAAATTAAAAATGAATCCTTCGACAAGTCTTCGACTCCGAGGCTCAGACTCGAGGAGCTCAGGAAAAAAATTAAAAATTATTAAGCTCTTGCCAGAAAACAAAATTCAAGTGGAAGGTAAGAGGCCGATGATTTACAAGGATTTTATCAACGGATATCCGGAAGGCAAAGACATATTTGAAAAATTAGAATACTGATGTACCACATTCATCAAGGGTCGGAAGGGATCCTGAAATGTGCCTTAGACTTATGACGGCATCAAGCACATCCACTTTACCATCACTATTGAGGTCACCAAGATATAGCTGTGTCCCTGTAGCCTTCACCTTCCCTACAACTATTTTAAGAATGATATTAGTGTCTAATTTATTTACGAGGTTGTTGTCGTCCAGGTCGCCACAAATGCCTTGGGGAGGAAGTGTAACCAAAAAGACATCCCAGACATTGTTTCTCTCGCCTATCAAATTGGCTAGTGATTCAAAGGCTGCAGATCGCCCATCGCAACTCACGGTGGAGAGCCAACTTAGGCTGTCTGCCTCAAGAGCACCTGAAGTAAGAGAAACTCTCCATGTCTTTCCTCTTGCCATGTCGCGGACAAATGTATCACCCACCCCACTGATATTTCCATCTGTCAAATTGGTCGCAAATGAAGTAAAGATAACACGATTGCCAGAACAATCCATCACAGGAAAATAGCTGCTGTTGTTAGCTTGTAATTCCTCAGAGCTCACACTGGCAAGTTCCAGTTTTGTTTCTCCTGTATCAAGAATTCGAAACCGGTATACATCGACTGCTTGGTTTGTATCTTCTGGCAAGAGCGTATCAGCTGACACAAAAACGCCGATATCACCCATACAGTTAATAGAAGCTATGGTGCCTCCGCTACCGATCAACTTCAGTTCCACTTCTTTTGATTTAATATGGGCAAGATAAACATCTGTCTTATCATCCTCATCTTCAGGGATGAGCCGCTTTTCAGAGTTAAATACCATGACCGACCCATCACAATTTATATAGGGTTCGAAGCTATTGCCGGAAAGTCTATTATCAAAAGGCACGCTCACGAGCCTTATACTACCAGTTGTCAAATCACGTATGTAGATATCTACATCTGCGTTGGTATCTTCGGGAACAAGTCGGGCAGCAGAATGAAATGCAACCATGCTGCCGCTAACAAATGGACCACAGCTTCCCCCATTTTGTTGTCTACCATCGCTATCTACGCTCACAATTTGCATTTCTGAAGTAGCGCGATTGTAGGCAAATATATCTGAATCTCTTCCATTGGCATCTAACCAACCATGGACAAGATTGGTAGAATTCGAGCAGAATACCACTATATCGCCATTCGCATTAAGAGTAGGAAATCTGCTTTCTCCGTTTCCCTGAATATGAGTACCGTCCTCAGGCGCGGTGTATATCGTAACGTATGTGAGCTTACCTGTTTTACAATCAAAGACGACTATGTCTGCAACCCCGTTGGTATCCTCCACGTCTTTGACAAGGTTGTTTCCATGGAAGGCAAATGCGCGGACGCAACCGTTTCCATTGAGTGCGACAGAAATACCATGACCGTTGCCTTGTACGCCCTCCTCACTGACGGTTACT
>JBBTXK010000167.1:0-7432 GCA_038062315.1 Patescibacteria group bacterium | reverse complement strand
TCTTGTTCCTTAAATTTCTTCAAAAGTTATTTGCTTTCTTTTTCCATCTAGAAAAATATTAAATCTATCAAGAATACCGACTCTCCCCAAAAGAATTGGCACATCTTCGTTTGGATTAAATACACAAGGAACAGAAAAAGCCTTCTTGTTAAAGACGAAGCTAATCTGCGATCTATACACAAGAATCGTTGAGCCTTCATATCCACTCATTGGTTCTTCTGGACACTTATCTAAATCTATACCTAATTTTTCTGCTGCAGAATTGGGAAGCGAAGAAACATCTGCCCCAGTATCAAAGAGAAAAAGAAAGGGAAAGATTCCTCGTGGCGAATAGACATTTAACCATAAGCTAACTGTGGGGATATTCCCGAAGCTTCCTGAGGGCTTATTTTCGTAAGGATAAATTAATTTCATAAATAGCAATCACTCCCTTAGGAGGAATAAATTGAACAGCGGGTAACTTGTATCCTTTTTTTTCTGCTTCTTTGAATGCTTTTCCTAAGTTACGAGATGCAGCAACAACCCTTCCGTCTGGCTTATCAGTCAAAACATACATCCCACTGTACTTCTCCTGAAGTTTTGTAAAAGACATCTTTCCCATATACAATCATTGTATCAGCTAATCGAAAAATTGCAATAGATTATTACTGGAGTGCGTGGGGTACTTGGTCTTTGGGGACTTTGGAAATTATACTCTTTACAGCATCCTTACAAACCTCCACCGATGCACGTCCGAAGAGGTATTCGTACTGTTCGACGAGCTTTTCTATGATTTCTTTTTGGTTGCCTTCAAGTACAACCTCATGCTTCTCCCAATCAACTTTTAGCCCCGGCACTTTCCTCGCTTGCTCTAATGCCACAGGGCCAACCTCAGCCTTCTGGGCAAAGCAACCATAATTCCATTCTCTTGACCATCGCTCCACAAAGTTAGTATTATAGAAATATGACCATTGAAAAACTCTGGCTTGATGAATCTGGTGATGCAGGATTTAAATTTATCTCTGGTTCTTCGCAATTTTTAGTCATTGTAGCACTTTACATAACTAACACCAAAATTCAACTCTAATCCGCATCAATTATATTGTGAGGCAGTTAGAAGGTTGTTGTACGATAATGATCCACCTTTAAAAAAAGCAATTTTAGTAATTGATGAGGCTACAGCTAAGATTCACTACAAAGAGTTTAATATGGTTTTAAAGAAGTATCTTAGTAAAAAAGCTGTTGGTAAAATTAGACAATATAGATCTCAAAGCAATATTCTAATCCAGATAGCGGACATGATTGCAGGAAGTATTTATAGAAAGTTTGAAAGAAAAGATGATAGTTATTATAAGATTGCTAGAAGTAAGGAGAAAATACTTATAGAATTTTAGTATAAAAAAACTCCATTTACCTGTACTCATGGAGCCTTGGATAAACGGAATTATATTATCATTTTACCCTCAAATAGAAATAATGTCAATGAGCAAAAAAGTCATTACGATCCCGACCCTGTCGAGTGAGAAACAGTCTCCGATTTGAGGCTACAGCAGAAGAGTTGGTATTTTATCTTGGGGGATTTTCGAAAGTAGGCTTTTCACTGCATCTTTGCAAACCTCCACCGATGCTCGGCCAAAAAGGTACTCGTATTGCTCGACGAGCTTCTCTATAATTTCTTTTTGGTTACCTTCAAGAATAACTTCGTGTTTTTCCCAATTAACTTTTAACCCCGGCACTTTTCTTGCCTGCTCCAATGCCACAGGACCGATAATACTTTCCTGCTCCTTAATAATTTTCTGCACCATCTGGGCAAAGACGTCCATAAAAGTATACTATTTATTTTTTAGTTTTTCTAATACTGCTTTTAATTGTAAAAGTCCCAACGTCATAAAAAAGTACGCTACAAGGTACATATAATCATTTACTCCACCAACAGACCATGTTCCTTTACTGGATTGATAAAGAAATGTATAGTCCGACAAAAATTGAATAAAAAGTGCAAATAAAATAAAAAAGATTTTATCCCTCATAATGCCACCCAAAATATTTCTCGATAGAAGAAAAGCTAGAAAGGCAATAGATATATATATTGCTTGTCCCAATGGATACCCAAAATCCAAGAAAATTTTTATCGGATTTGTCCAATCGAATTCATATCCCTGAAGAAACAGAAAGTATCCTACAGCCAATGCTACTATAGGAATCAAAACAGCCTGTATTTTGCTTTCATAGGACTTAAGTCCTATTCTCACACCAGAAGCTTTTGCCAAAAGAAATATTCCATATATATAGAGGGGAATACTACCAAAGAATCCAATATCACCTATAGAAGGGTAGGCGCCCTGTATATTTAATGCATAGTCTATATAAGATAAAGTAACTTGTCCGAATTCTTGTGCAAATAAACCCAAAGAAAACATCAATATTGATCTCCCCATTACGCTCTTTATCCCACCCCATTTTTGAGCTATTACAATACCCCATATTCCACCCAAGAGAGCCATAATTCCGTATATGGAACCAAAAAATTTAGCATAAGAGTGATTAAACAAGGACTGCCCTTCAAAGACATCTGTCTGGAGAATAATCCAAAATAGAGAAAGAAAAATAAAGAGACCTACTGCGATTTTAGCCTGCGGTTCTTTTTTAATAGTTTCGATCATACCTTAACTATATATGAATAAAAATCAAAAAGTCAAGATTGACTTTGAGGATGAAGTGCTTAAAAATATAATAATGGGTATTCCGATATTCCCAGTTTTCAAAAATCTCGAATTAGAACACAAAGAAGAAATTGAGAGAATTACCAAACAATTTCCTCCTTATTCAGATTATAATTTTGTAAGTTTGTGGACTTATAATGTAAAAAATAACATTAAAATAGCACGATTAAATGACAACATCGTAATTAGATTTTGTGATTATATTTCAAATGAACCGTTCTACTCTTTCCTTGGAAATAAAAAAGTATTAGAGACAGTTGATGCGCTTCTTAAACACGCAAAAAAAGAAAATATTGTGCCCAAATTAAAATTAATCCCTGAAGAGAATATTGTAAATAATCCAAAATTATTTAATTTTTTCCAAATAAATGAAGATCGAGATAACTTTGATTATATTTATTCCACTGAGGAAATAAAATTACTACAAGGCTCAAAATACCAAAATAAAAGGAAAATGGCAAATAGGTTTAAAAGAGAATATCCTCAATCAAGTTTTCTACTGCAAGACCTAAAGGATCAAAACATCCAAAGGCGTATACTTAATGTGTTTTTTATATGGGAGAGGAATAAAGGTAAAAACAGAAAAGAAACAAATCATGAACTAACTGCAATTAAACGACTTTTCAAATCTACTAGTTTTTTTAATCTGTTATGCTTTGGCGTTCACCATAGAGACGAATTAAAAGGATTTTTAATATTAGAATTAATACACGAAAAACACTCAATTTTTCATTTTATAAAAGCAGATCCTTTATTCAGAGGCATCTTTGAATTTATATATATGTCGACAGCTCAAGAGCTCCACAAGAGAGAATATACTTACATAAACCGCGAACAAGATCTTGGTATCGCCGGACTACGACAAGCAAAAACATCCTGGCATCCTCTAAAGTTTCTTAAAAAGTATATAATTTCTCCCAAAGATTAAAGCTTCTACAAAAATATCAATGAAAGCCCAATGAATATTCCGATTACAGACAATACTTTTATCCCTACTGTTCCTTTTGTTATCACCTCTTTAATTATGTAAGGGAACCATAGTGAAAGTATTATTCCTTCGATCAGAAGAAAAAGAGGCTGAAAACCTTGCAAAACTGCTACCAATGCTGCTGGAACAAGAGATAAAGCGAAGAAAAAAGAAAGTCTTGAAGATCTATAAATTACCTCACTAATGGTTAAATATACAAAAACTTTTTTTGAAATCTTTTTCATTTCTTTTTTTAAATTTTTAAGATTGTTGCCATACAAGAGTATACAAAGAGATGCTAAACCGCTTCCAAATCCTTCATAAGGAATTGCTGGCCAGAAACCCAATTCCTTAACGCCGAGCTTAAAAGATATGTATACCGTTGCCGAGAAGAAACTTGCCAAGGACATATACCAAAATGCTTTATTTATTTTAACAACTCCGACTTGTAATTTTTGTATTGAAAGTGCAAATCCTGAAACAATAATCAAAAACGATCCAATATATTGTTTAAAAAGTAAGTCTTCCCCAAGAACGACAGCTCCCAGAAGTAAAACAAGTATGGGGTTGAGCTGAAAAAGTGATGCGACTCTTGATGCTTCATCCAGAGTTAATGCTTTAAAATAGCAAATAAGAATAAATACACCCATGAATCCAGAGGTGGTAAGGATTAGTGCGGTTTTTAGATCAGCAAGGTGCAGTCCAGTAAATAGAAATACCACAATCCCACTGGCTAATGCAAAAAATCCGCTATAGATAGTTATCGCTGTCGGGCTGATGTTATATTTACTAAGTAGGAATTTATCAAGGTAATTAATAAAACTATCCAAAAATGGAGGTATTAAAGCAAATATATAACCCATATACATTTATCAAGGAGACAGCAGTGCTACATAAAACCAGTCCATTCAAAGGACAGTATACCAAAAAAGCTTATATTAAATCAATTTTTCTTTAAGTCAGTTCGCCTCTTTTTATCTCTAGCTCTTGGAGGATATTTTCCAAATCCGTTCCCTTAATATATTTCCGTGCATTTTCCCAAAACTCATCGAAAAGATTACTATCATATCCATACTTTTGGTATTCCAGAGCTTGAATCACCATCTCAAGCTTTTCAATCCGTTTTACAAATTGTGCCTCTTGGGTATCTTGTGCCACAAATTCTTCCCATAACGATACATACTCTCCTTTTTTTGCTACATCTCTAAATATTTCTTTCACAGCGTTTCTTTCGTCAGCATTCTTTACTTTAAGAGGACCAATTCTCTTTTTACCATGTTCATAAATTACATCTCCTACGAGCGCTTCGCCAATATCGTGGATAAGTGCCATCTTAATCATTTTATTCACATCCAATTTTGTGACTGCTGAAAAAATCATAGTCATAAGAGCAACTCTAAATATATGATCTGCTACGCTCTCAACGTTTTTAATTCCCTTCAATATCCATCCATGGCGCTTGATGTTTTTCAGCGTTCCTACTTGCAGTGCGAACTTAATCAGCTTTTTATTATTCATGTTTGCTTCTTAATATTTTTAATATCCCTGCAATATTATGTTTTATTCTTTTTATATCCCTGTTAATTGACTCCAGCGATATTGTATCATGTTTTTCATCAGTAAAATACCCAAGAGGAAATCCTGTTACTCGGCTAATCTTTCCTAATGTTGGCAAGGGTGGAATTGCCCTACCTGTTTCATATGCACTAACAGCCATTTCAGATAGCTTTAACTTTCTGGCCAATTGTTTTTGCGAGAGATTTGCATTTCTTCGTGCATGTCTTATCCTATGCGCAAGACCATCCATAATATGGATTATACAATGAGGAGAGATAAAAAAGCTATTTACAATCGAAAGATATGTGGTATATTTTAATTATATATACTATAATTTAGTTACTCTATTAGATGGCTTAGTGCGTATATGAAATCGAATGAGTATAAGAAATTAGCTCAAAAACTGGTTGAATTGGATAAAAATGCAGAAGAATTTGACAAAGCGTTAATAGCTCTAAGAATTCAAATAAATGATGTTCTTTGGGATTTGATAGAATTAAAGAAAGAAAAAGCTGTTAATAACTCATGTTACGCAGATTAGATCCGTGGTGCAACTGGCATCCAGCCTCATTTTGCCTAAAATCACTTAATAATGAGGAAAAGATATAAATACAAAGCTCTCATGCTTGATGTGGACGGCACAATAGTTCCTGTTAAAGACGGCGCATTACCCTCAAAAAGAGTGGCAAGAGCAATTAATAAGGCAAAGAAACATGTCCATATAAGCCTGGTTACTGCCAGGCCTTTATTTTACATGAACAAAATTTTTGATTATTTAAATCTTTCTGGCCCCTCGGTTATCAACGGCGGATCACAAATAATAGATGCAAAGACAAAAGAAATACTTTGGGAACAGACAATTGCCAAAGATGATCTCAGCGTTATAATAAAAACTATTGATAACTCTTGCGACACAGCAATAATAGATAATAACAATAGGTCTTATCATAAATCAGAAGTGGGCTCAATAGATAAAGCAGTTAAAGTTGCTATAGAAGCTTTAAGTTTGGAACAAGCAGACGAATTACTTGAAAAACTCTCAAAAATTCCTACAATAGCCGTTTATAAATCCACATCTTTTGCAGACAAGAAATTTGCCCTTATTATTTCCCATGCATCTGCGACCAAACAACATGCAATCTTGGAAATTCAAAAACTTTTGAACATTCGCACAAAAGAAATGATTGGAGTAGGCGATACATACAATGATTTTCCACTGCTTATGGCATGTGGTTTTAGAGTTGCAATGGGAAATGCTGTAGATGATCTTAAAGAAATCGCAGAATATATTGCTCCTCCTCTTAATAAGGACGGTGTTGCGGATGTAATAGAAAAATTTATTTTAAATTAATCCTTTGAATGCTATGAATAAAGCAGAGCTAGGAAGATCAAATTCTCCAGAGAATAGATATCAGAAAAACCTATCATTTATCTCGGCAGTGGTTAACGAAAGAGAACTTGGATACATATACACATTTCCTGATAAAAGATTGTATAAGCCTGTTGAAGATTCCTCATCGTTTATAAACGACGCATGGAAAGATTATGAGGGTGAAATTGGAATTTATGTTCATATTCCCTACTGTAAACCCAAGCCTCCTCCTACTGAAACTAAAGATTTAATGAAGAAAAATAGGCTTCCTTCCGATGGAAGAGATCACCTCTGCGGGTATTGCAACCTTTTTACTGTAGTAGCTAAAGAGATTCCAGGAGGTTTTACAGACTCCGTAGTACGCGAAATAAATTTATATAAACAAATTTTTCAAAATAAAAATGTCCAACCTACTTCCATGTATTTTGGTGGGGGTAGCCCAAGTCTTTTACAAGCAAAAGACTTAGGACTAATTGTTGATAACCTAGAAAACACATTGGGGAAAGTACCTGTAGATAAAGAAAAAACAATCGAATGTATCCCAGATTCTGTGGATTATGAGAAGTTAACCGCCTTACATGAAATTGGATTTAATCGAGTCAGTATTGGAGTGCAAACATTTGATGAACGCGTACTCCATTATTCTGGCAGAAATTACGATCCAAAACTTGCAGAAGAAGCCATAAGAAATGCTTTGGATATTGGATTCCTAAACGTTAACGCTGATCTGATAATAGGCTTACCTTCATCATCAAGCCAGACATTTTTAAAAGATATAGAATTAATAAGAAAATTAAGCCCTCATACAATAACACTATATCAAGATATGACGCG
>JBBTXK010000166.1:0-20077 GCA_038062315.1 Patescibacteria group bacterium | reverse complement strand
TCTATAATCTTTTTCTTTCCCAAGAAATCTTTCTCAAAAATATTTTCAACATTTGAGAAGTAAACAGCCTTTTCGATCGGAACCATCTGAAGCTCGATCGACACTAGTCTTAACTGCTCGACCATTCTTGCTCCACCCATATGTCCTTCAGAAACGCCGCAAATTCCTATTGGTTTGTGTTTGTATTCTCTGTACAATTGATCAAGGGTCATTTTCAGCTCGCCAGGCATGCCGTGATTGTATTCAGGGGAAACAACAATCAGACCATCTGCCCGAGTCATTGTAGTTGAAAATTTTTTGGCAACTTCTGAAGTTTTTGTATCATCAGTTGCTGGTAATCCAAAACTCCTAGCATCAATAAGCTTTGTCTCAAACCGGCCGTATCTTTTTACTTCTTCCAAAACAAATTTAGCTACTTTTTCAGATTGCCTTCCTACTCTTGCCGTTCCCAACAAAATCGGAATAAATAACATAGATAAAATTACGATAAGTATATCAAATAATTGTAAAAAACAACACCAGTTATTATTTAGGGTCGAACCTCAAGATATGGTTGACATTTTAGAGACAGTTTTCCCCCACTGCCCCGTCTTTATCTACAATTCTGAAGAATTTAATCTCAACTAGAGTTTATAAAGATTTTTCAGTATACTTTGAACATGAAATCATCTCTCATGCAAGAACAAGAATACTACGCTATGTATAAAGCAGAAGAGAATTCGTGGTGGTACAAAGGATTGCGAGATGTACTTGATTACTTCCTTTCGCAGAAAGGTAAGACATTAAATATTTTAGATGCTGGGTGCGGGACTGGAATAAATATGAAATTTTTATTGTCAAAAGGGCATTTTTTATATGGAATAGATCTCTCAAATTTTGCCATCGCTTTATGCAAAAAACGACGATTAAAGAATGTCAGAAAAGGATCGATACTCAAGTTACCTTTCCGGAAGAATTTTTTTGACGTACTAATATGTATCGATGTTTTAGGAAGTATGGGGTCAAATCGCCACATCGAAAAAGCGATTGAAGAATTCTATAGAGTGCTAAAGCCGAATGGATTTTTACTTATTCACGTAGCTTCGCTTCCATGGCTTTACTCTCCACATGATGTTGTTACAAATTTTCGAGTAAGATTTTTAAAAAGCGAGCTTGTTGCCTATATTCCTTCGTCCAAATGGAATATTATAAAATGTAGCTATAGAGTATTTTTTTTATTTCCATTTGTTGCCTCAATAAAACTTATCAAAAAATTTCTTTGGAGATTTGTTGGAGATAAAACTGATCAGAATACAACACCTCAAATTTTAAATCGAGCTTTCTTTTTCATTCAACTGATTGAGAGTAGACTATTGCGATTTATGGACTTTCCTATTGGGTCTTCCCTTATTCTTATTGCAGAGAAAAATTATGTTTATCGCAAAAAGTAATATTTGAAATAGAAAGTGAAATTTTCAAAAACCATTTTTAAAATGTTTTTAACATTGAACATTTGTGAATGTCCGTGTTTTCGTTTGTAATGGTGGACTCCAACGTTGACAAATCGCGCTCCGTTTGCTTGAAGTTTTAGAACAAGCTCAAGGCAAATAGATCCCCCACTACTATTAAGTTTGATATTCTTCATTTTTGATCGCCGAATAAGTCTAAAATCACAATCTATATCTAAAATCGGAATCGGGTATAACAGACGAAGAAAAGAATTATAAAAATTTCCTAGAATTTTCCTGACAAAATTGTCTGATCTTTTCAGCTTATAGCCATTTACTACATCTATATTTGGATTTCTATTTTTTAATAAAAGCAATAAATCTTTAGGGTCGTATTGTCCATCTCCGTCGGTATAAAAAACCCATTCTTTTTTTGCGTGTCTAAATCCTGAAATAAGAGCCCCGCCATAGCCCAGATTTTTTTTATGATTTATGACTTTCAAGTTTTTATACTTTTTTTTTAAGATTGTTAAAGTCTTATCCGTTTCATCAGTTGAACCGTCATTGACGACAATTATCTCAAAAGAATGGGCAGCTTTTGGAGCCACAAGATAAGCTTTGCGAACAAGGTGGGGTAAAATTTTTGCATCATTTAGGGTTGGAAAAAAAATAGACAGACTATTTAATTTTTGTAGGCTTTTCATGTTTTTATGCTACAAAATAGCCTCTTGTAAAAAGCATTAAAAGTAAGAATAAAAGGACGGTTGTGACAGTAAAATAGCAAATTTTAAATACTAAGCTTTTCTGTTCTAAAAAAAGTGCAATTCCTAAAAAAAGAGGATATAAATGAAGAGCATAGCGTGGCATCCCAGCGAAAGTGCCAGTTAGAGAAGGAATAAGAATAGAAATGATGATAAATATCCAATAAGAAAGACGAATTTTTTTATAAGAATAAATTATAATAAATATATAAAATAGAACTGAGAGAAGTTCAATAGTCGCTACAAAATAAACAATGTTTGTTGGCGAAACAAAAGTTAAGATTTTGAAGTAACGCCAAAATACCTGAAGAGGAAAAGTAATTGTATCTTGATTCCAAACTTGCATCGAGGAGAAAACTAAATCCCATTTCCCATGAAAAATATGGGTATAAAGAAGATAACCAGCAAATGCTAAAGGAATAAGAACCACGGCATAAATTTTTTTTCCAGATACAATTCGCCAATCAAGTGAGTTTTTAATTTTCTTATAAAATGTTTTAAAGCCCCATGTATTGGCTGTATTATTCAATTCTATATATTCAAATAAAATAATAAAAATGAGGGCAAGGCCATTTAGACGGGTGAGGGTTGCCAGAGCTCCCATGATCGATGAGACGAAAAACGACTGTTTTCTTGCAAAATATATTGTAAGTGTTGTTAAAAGAAAAAAGAGAGAATCGTTATATGCTGCACCATAAGAGTAAGATGTTGGAAATAGTATGATTATAGAAAAAATCAAGATAGATAGATTCTCTCTATGGTCAATTTGAAGAATTTTGTATAGAAAAAATAAAGACAAAAAGAATGCAAGATTGGAAATAATTTGGGAAGAAAAGAGATACGGAAGATAAACGCCAATAAGCCTAAATGTCTCATATAAAAATTTTATTAGAAGTGGATAGAGAGGAAAAAATGCGTTTTCAGAGGGATGATAACCATTTCTTGCAATTTCCATATAATGTGTGCCGTCAAAGTTTCCCCATATCCACACAAGATATGGAAGTCTTAGTCCAAAATCCAAAGCTGCTGTAAACTTGATTTGTAAAGGGATGAGAAAGGTTGCGAGGTAGGCAAAAATATAGATAAGCCCGTTCCAGAAGCAGAAAAGCGCAGTTATTTTTTTAGCCATAGTGATTTTTTATAGATTTTATAATGTAGTCAATTTCTTTTTTTGCAAGAAAAGGGTGAAAGGGCAGACTTATGATATTTCGAGAAAGTCTTTCTGCAATTGGGAAATCTCCATTCTTATATCCCAAATAAGAAAATGCAGGCACTAAATGAATTGGATATGGATAATGGATATGTGTCTCAATTTTTTTCTTTGCAAGATATTTTTTTAAGCTGTTTCTCTCTTTTGCTTCGACAACGAAAAGATGTCGAACGGGGCTAGAATGGGGATCAGATTGCAATACCCGCATGTAAGGCGAAAGATTTTTTTGTATTATACTTTTATGATAATATGTTGCCTTTTCTTTTCTTTTCTTAAAATCCCTCTTAATCCTTTTGAAGTATAAATTTAGTATACCTGCCTGGATTTCAGGAATACGACTGTGTCCAGAGATGGACAGGCTGTAATATCGTTCTTTTTCGCCATATGACTTAACCTGCAAGAAATATTCATATAATTTTTTATCTCTGGTCCACAACGCTCCGCCATCACCTACTGTGGCAAGGTTTTTTGTTGGGTAGAATGAAAAACAACCAATATCACCTAGGGTTCCAACATGTCTATCTTTGTATGTTGTTCCAAAAGCTTGGGCTGCATCCTCAATAAGGGTAATATTTCTTTTTTTAATAATCTCTTTCACTTTGTTTACGTCACAGGTTAGTCCATACAAGTGTACAATTACTATTGCTTTTGTGTGGTTAGTAATACTTTTTTCGAGGTTTAGAATATCTATCTGGCCATTTTCATCTACATCAACAGGGACTGGTTTTACGCCTGACATGAAGATTGGAAATACGGTAGGATAAGCATTTACAGGAAAAATTACTTCATCGCTGGAATTTAGTTTTAGCGATGATAAGGCAATTATTAATGAATCATGTCCTGAAGCTGTCGTGACCAAATATTTTTCTTGGTCCATAAAATTTAGGAGATTTTTTATCAGTTTTTTTACCTCTTTTCCATTAAAAAAAATACCTGATGAAATAACTTTATTAACCATTTTTATTTTATCTTGAATATTTTTGCGGAAGGTAATCTGCGTGTGGTTAAAATGAAAGTGAGGGGCTGACCTAGTTTTCATTAATCGATTTTTCTTAGTCTTTTTTTGGGCTCCAGAATCTATCTCCCAGGGCGTCCCAGGGAATTCTATGTTCGTCGGGATTTTTTATGTCAAATCTTTGATTGGTAAAATAAAATAATTCTGTTTCCTTTCCTGAAAAATTTGAAGACCCATGCGCAACGCCTTTTGGAATAAAAAGAAGTTGTGAATTTCCTCCTCCAAGGACTATTCTCATTGTGGCGTTTTTAGTTGGAGATTCCTCTCTAACGTCCCAAAGTCCAACCATTAGCTCACAAGAAGGAATAACATACCATACCTCGTCTTGGCTGAAATGAAGATGCCATGCTTTGATCGATTTGGGATTTAATTTCGTTCTATTAATTTGAACAACCGTGAAATTTGGTAGGCCTACAACTTGGTTATCTTTGTCAATCTTTACTATCTCACTAAAATCTCCTTCTTCTCCCGGATGATTTGTAAGCGGTATAATCTTGACTCCTTCGATATTTGTCTTATGGGAATAGTTTTGAGTGTAGATTTTTGACCTAATGTCTTCTTTTATATTTTTTATAGACAGAGATTTTGACATATCGTTGGTTATTGTAAGTTAGTTTGGAAAGTATGTCAAGGACAATCTTTTTACGTTTGTGCTTGGGCAACTTTATAGTAGGAAGTTTTCGTTTTGCCGAATTTTTCAAGGAGGCCTTTTTTTACGAGTGAATGCAAAAGACTATGTGCTTGCTGGCGAGTAACAGACAAAGCAACTTGAATATCAGTTGTTTTTATTGCTTTTTTGTCCAAAACTATTTGTAAAACTTCTTCTTCTCGGGAAGAAACGATTACTCTTTTTTCTCCTTTTACTTCCTCAAGGCTAGTATGTTTTAATTCATTTATTCTACTCATCGCTCCCTGGAGAGAAACAGCAATGCCTTCCAAAAAATATTCAAGCCAGGCAGTTTTTTCTCCTTTATCGGCAGAATGTAAAGTATCGGAGTATAGTTGTCGATCTATATCGTAAAAATCATCTAGTATGAAATATTTGCTAACCTCGTAGCTTTTTAGCAGTAAGTAATAAGTAGTAAGTATCCTAGCGAGCCTGCCGTTGCCATCGAAAAAAGGATGGATATAAGCAAATTCATGGTGGAATATCCCTCCCTTTATAAGCGGATGAAGCTCGTCTTTTTTAGTAAGCCACGCATATACCCCTTTTAGGGCATTTTCAATCTCTTTAGCGCTGTGGAAAGGTGGATTGTGTTTGACTACTACTTCTATCTTTGTTTTATGGCCCACAAAAACCGGTCCATCACGGAACTTGCCTAAAGCATCTTTGTCAAGTCCTAACATAAGATCATGGTGGAGCTTTTGAGTTAATCCAGTTGTGATGGGTTGATGTTCTTTCGCAAGAACAGCGATTCTATTGAGGACTGCAAAATAATTTTTAACCTCTTTTTCCGACTTGGTAACTGGAATTTGATCTCCAAGTACGATGTTTGTAACGTCTTGAGGCGAAAGCGGGTTGCCTTCAATGCTTGTAGAATGATGGGTGGCAAGAACTTGATTTTCTTGAGAAAGCTTAAGCGCAAGGGAAGGAATTAATTTTTCCCCTAAAAGTTGGCCATAAATCCTTTCTATGGTAGCAAGTTCGTTGACAATTTTTGAAGTAAAGCTAAACTTAGGCTCAAACATACCGCCATTATACTATACCACAATCCAATTGTCAAGATATATGTAAACTTAATTGTAAAGAAATTAAGATATTTGTTTAAGATAGAGAAAGTATGGTACAATTCTTTTATGATCCTTCGATAAACTCAGGATCATACTGAGCGGAGTCGAACGTATGAGTAAGCCTTACTTTCTCTGGGATTATGATTTGACTGAGGCGCAAATTTATGACATTTTGCACGGTAATAACAATGTGGAAAAATTATGGCTTATAGCACGAATTATAACACATGCAAAATTTGAAGATATTTGGTCGTATTTGACTTTGGATGATATTGTAAAAGCTTTTCCAAAATTGCGCTTGACCCCAAAAGCTAAACAAGATTGGGAACGTGCTTTAAAAATTTGGGGATACCATGTATAAATTAGAGGATAATCCAATTCTTTATCCATATCAAATAAAACTTCTTTCATTGTTCTTTGCATCCCCTTTTGGCAAGTCGTTCTTTTTTACAGGTGGGACTGCTCTTTCGGCATTTTATCTTGCACATCGAGAAAGCCAAGATCTTGATTTTTTTAGCCTAAAACCCTTTGATACGCTTGCTCTTCGTACAACAATGCAAGAAATTGCAGACAAAACTAGCTCTGCTATGGTCATGAATATTCAATCGCAAACATATAATGAGATTTTTCTTGAAAATAAAAAAGAAGGTTGGAGTCAAAAGATTGATATCGTACAAGAACAACCGAAGCATTTTGGAGAAATTAAGAATATTGGTAATATTCCTGTAGATTCTCTTATTGATATCACAACAAACAAAATTCTTGCAGTTTTTGGTAGACTTGAGCCAAAAGATTACATAGATCTATTTGTCATTTTTACCCGAAAAGATCTTAAGTTTTCGGAAATGTTTGAACTTGCTAAGCAAAAAGATACAGGATTATCGGAATTTTACTTTGCAAATACAATAGCAGACGCAGATAAATTTGAAACTCTGCCAAAAATGAAGATACCATTTGATAAAGATGAATTTATAAGGTTTTATAAAGATCTTTCACGCAAATTATTATTAAAAATCAAACCAAAAAAGTAGTTAATAGACGTATTTAATTGTCAATATAATTGTAAAGATAATTGTAAGGTGATATACGAAAATTAGCTTTGAACATCGGGATAATTTAGTTGTTAAAGTATAGTTGTGTGGTTATCGTAGCGGCGAAGGGTTGGGACAGCATAGGCCATTATTCCAACGACAACTAGAGTTCCTACTCCCCCAAGCGCAACTGCAAGTGGTGCTCCAATAAATGCCGCCATAAGTCCTGATTGGAATTCTCCAAGCTGGGGTCCGCCCATAAAAAATATCATATTAATAGATGTCATTCTGCCTCGTATGTAATCTGGAGTGACGATTTGTCGAATTGTGTGTCTAATAATTGTACTTACGCTATCCCCTGCCCCAACTATAAAAAGCGCTAAAAGAGAAAGGATAAATGATTTGGATAATCCAAAAATAATTGTTCCTATGGCAAAAAATACAATAGATACTAAAAGAATTTTCCCTTGTTTTGAAAGTGTCCCCATATGAGCCATAACAAATCCTGCCAAAATTGCGCCGATTGAAGGGGCTGCGTACATAAATCCCAGCCCTTGCGGCCCAACATGCAAAATATCTTTGGCAAATATCGGAAAAAGTGCTGAGACAGATGAGAAGAAAGTGCTAAAAAAATCCAAAACCATTGTTGACCAAATAATGGTTTTGCTTTTTACAAAAACTAGTCCTTCCTTGATGGAGCCTAACGATAAGACAGCTGAAGCTCCCTTCACTTCTCCCTTAGTTTTCATAAAAATTATAGATGCCACGACCGCTAGATAGGATAGCGCATTAAAAGCGTAAATGTCTCCAATATTGTATTTAGCGATTATAAATCCGGCCAGCATAGGGCCAACTATCGTTGACACCTGAAACATAATAACATTTAGGCTTAGGGCATTTGCTAAGTGTTTAGTCTCAACAAGATTTGGGATGAGAGCTTGACGCGCTGGCTGGTCAAAGGAAAGAGCGATTGCTGAAAGAGCGGTTATAATATATATAATTGTTGGGTTTACGGTTCCTGAGAAAGTTACGATCGCAAGAATAATAGCAAGAATTACGAGCGAGCTTTGGGTGACAAGCATTATTTTTTTTCGATTAAACACATCTGCAAATGATCCTCCTACTAAAGAAAAAATGACAATAGGCACAAATCGTATAAGACCAATAAGTCCTAGGGCAATTGGAGAATTTGTAAGAATATAAATATGCCAGTTAAGAGCGACAATTTGCATCTGGCTTCCAATAGTTGATACTAACAGTCCTATCCAGAGGAGCCTGAAATCTCGATATCTGAACGCCGCAAACCGCTCGTTGTTAAGTTTATTTTGTATTTTTTCTTGCATAGGGTAAAAGTTAATTTTAACACAAAAAAATATATTGCAAGTAATGTGTTCAGACGCGTATGCTAAATATGTTTGTAAAGAAAAGATGAATTATAGGAATGATGCACATGGAAGTGTTGTTGTGGCGACATGATCAGCATCTGTCGCGTGTCTCAAGCCCAGTAAAAATCCGAATCCAAGAACTGTAAAAATCGAGAGCATAGCCAAATTTGGGAAGTTTGAAGCCAGAGCTGCGGGACTTGGAATCGAACCAAGATTAGAGGATCCAAAGTCCTCCGTCCTACCATTAAACGATCCCGCAATGTGAATTATTGACATTGAAATTATAACATAATAAGATAAGCATGTGAATTAAGCTTCCATATTCCATGTGGTAAGTCACACCTTACAGATAGCAAGACCGAATCTATGAAAGAATTTCGGAAAGGACATGAAAAATTTCAGCGTAGAATAGTCGCCTCTTTTTCTAGTGCTCAACTCGTGAGAATTAAAGAGCAGATGGCTACGATGGACTTGGAGAATGAAGGCGATTTAAAAGATGCGATAGGTGCTACTGAGCCAGATCCGAAGAAAGCTCTTCGTTTGCATTACGGGATTTCCGTCATTACAGCTATCTATAATACTGGAAATACAAGTCTTGATGGTTTTCATAATGTACTCATTTGGAAAACAGGACCAGAAGAAACTGATCTTATGGCGGAGTGGAGATATTACGAAAGGTCAACATTTAAAGTGCCTAAAGGATTTAAAAGATAATAATCACAGCTTTCAACATCGGGTGTTGATTAGCTTTGAACATCGGGAGATATACTGCAAAGTGCTCCATTTTCCCTAGGTGGCCTAGCTAATCCACCTTAGGGGTGGCGAAGCTATATAGGTAGTATATAAGATTAGTTAAGATAGGGAAAATAAAAACAGTAATAAAGTGGTCTTTTTTGCACCTTGAACTTGAAGCAGCAAGATAATATACTGTGTTTATGTCACCAGAAGAACGTCGTAGGTTTATTCAACCTCAAACATATTTGCCCGCGCGATTAAGGTTTAGAGAAATTGTAGAAGATCTTCGTAGACGCAACGAGCTTCTAAAAGAAAAGTCAACAATCGTTAGAAAAATCGACTTTTCTGATAAAGCTTTTCGAGCATTAATAGAAGACCCTGCGTTTACAACTGTTCCAATTGCCCCGATTATTAAAGAGCATCTTACATTAATAGGAGAAGAATGGCCAGGAGGATCTGGATTTATTGGGGGATTCTACGACAAAGAATCCCACGAATTGAAACATCTATTTTTGGGAAGGGTGATAGATTCAAACGCTGGAGAAACACTGATTTTTGGAGTTAGATATTCTCCGCATATAAGTGACACTCTTTTTTTCCAAGTTCAAACACCAGAAAATTCTCCTTTATTAGAGCGTCTTCCGCAGGATCACCGAAAAAGCATGCAACTTGTCTCATCCGGTAATGTCTTGCTTGATTTTGCTCAAACAGTTGTTATACCAAATAAAATTTAAATCTGTTGAATTTATTCTTCGCTTCGAAGACACCTTCAATGTTATGGTCGCTCTCAGTGGCGAATCTGCGCCACTTTCGAAGTGGCGATCTTATTTCAGCATTTTGCAACATTTTACAAATGAAATTAAAACACCAGCTTTCAACATCGGGTGTTGATTGGCTTTGAACATCGGGACACTATTTTGTTCTTCTATAAAAATGGTACAATGTTTACGAAATGTTAGTAGACAATATCAGTTTACGTATTAAAGCGGGGAATGGCGGAGATGGAGCGGCGACGTTTCTGAGAAACAGCCAAACAGCCAAAGGCGGACCAGATGGGGGAAATGGCGGAAATGGAGGAAATATATATTTTCAGGGATCAACTAATATTAACGACCTCAGACAATTTCGCTTTCAGAAAAAAATTACTGCCCAAGATGGGACCTCAGGCAAACACAAAAAATTGTTTGGTAAAAATGCACCTCATTTAACCATTTATTTACCTCTTGGTACACGAGTTACCGATACTGCCTCAGGAAGCGTGATTGAGATAACCGACACCACCACTCGCATTCTAATAGCCATGGGCGGAAAAGGCGGACGGGGCAATAACGAATTTAAATCTGCTACCAATCAAGCGCCTCTGTATGCTGAGAAAGGCGCACAAGGGGAAGAAAAAAGATTACTTCTAGAACTTCGGCTAATCGCAGATGTCGGATTGATTGGATTGCCAAATTCCGGGAAAAGCAGTCTTTTATCTATTCTTACGAATGCCACGCCAAAAATCGGAAATTATGCATTTACCACGCTGGAACCTAACATAGGGATGCTTGGAAAACATCCTATTGCGGATATTCCGGGACTTATTGAGGGTGCATCAAAAGGCAAAGGGTTGGGAATTGAATTTCTGCGGCATATTGAAAAAACAAAAGTTTTGGTTCATTGTATTGACTCCACAAATGGAGATGTGGAAAAAGCATACGAAACTGTTCGTAACGAGTTTAGGGAGTACAATATTTCACTTTTGGACAAGCCCGAAATAATACTTCTGACAAAAACAGATCTTGTGGGTGAGGAGACAGTAAAAGCCAACATAAAGATTCTGAAGAAAAAAAACAAAAAAGTCCTTACCTCCTCAATCTACGATCCAAAAACCCTAGGTATTGTAAAAAAAGAATTACAAAGTCTATTGTCCTATAGTGGCCATTGATATTGTGTGTTTTTTCTGATATAATTGTATCTAACCTAGCAGAGCGAAAAGATAAAAGATCTACTTTTTCTTCTACTAACAATAACATCAAATTGATAAAAAACTTATGTATACAGGTTCACAAAGAGCACACAATCCATATATAAGAGGCAGATTTAGCGGAAATACAAATAGGAAATTTATTCATAGGGGTAAAAGGAATAGACTTGCCGAGAAAATAGAAGAAAGCCGATTTGTCAGCAATACTTCGTTTATTTCAGCTCCCGTATATAAACCGAATCATTCATTTGCAGACTTTCCTTTTTCTGAAAAGTTAAAAGCAAATATTGCATATCAAAAATACAATGTTCCAACTGCGATTCAGGATCAGTCAATTCCTCATATACTTGCAGGACGAGATCTAATAGGAATCGCAAATACGGGTACCGGTAAAACAGCAGCATTTCTCTTACCTCTTATCGATAAAGTTTCCAAAAATCCTACAGAACGGGCTCTTGTTGTTGCACCTACCCGCGAATTGGCAGTACAGATAAAGGGAGAGTTGCAAAAGTTCGCTTATGGATTGGGAATATACGCGGTATTATGTATTGGCGGAGTAAGTTTGAGTGCGCAAAAAAACGAATTAAGAAGAAATCCGCATTTTGTTATCGGTACACCGGGAAGATTAAAAGACTTAATCCGGGGGAAAAGCCTAGATCTTTCACGATTTCACAATGTTGTTTTGGACGAAGTGGATCGCATGGTTGATATTGGTTTTGTTCATGATATCAAATACTTTATTTCTCTTCTTCCCCAAAACCGTCAATCGTTATTTTTCTCAGCAACTATTCCTGCTGTTGCAAAAGACATTCTAAGGACTTTTGTAAAAGATCCAATTAGTGCCAGTGTAAAAAAGCAAGATACGCCGGCAAATATAACACAAACCATAGTCAGAGTGAAAGATAAAGGAAGGAAAGTGGAACAATTGCAGGAACTTTTGCGGCAGAAAGGCTTTGACAAAGTTATTGTTTTTGGCAGAACAAAATGGGGTATACAGAAATTAACCGCAAGACTTATTAATAGCGGTTTTAAAGCTGCAGCAATTCATGGGAATAAGTCTCAAAACCAGAGGCAAAGAGCTTTGGGTGAATTTAAAAAAAATAAAATTCAAATTCTTCTGGCAACAGATGTTGCCTCTCGCGGCCTTGATATCCAGGATGTTACGCATGTGATTAATTATGATCAGCCCGCATCATATGATGATTATGTTCATAGAATTGGAAGAACAGGAAGAATTGACAAAAAAGGCAGTGCGCTAACTTTTGTAGAGTAAAGTAAAAAATCCTGGACCTATTCAATCTTCAGTTTTCATTGTAATTAATTTGATATACTAGGAAATTGAGGATGAAAAGAATACAAAATAAAATATCTCATCTCTTCTTGGAAGGGTCGGATTTGGCAGATCGTGAAAAAGAAGTTTTGAAAGATGCTTCCGAAAGAACAGGTTTCATTCCCGAAAAACTGATGGACAAAAGTAGATGGTGGACGTCTAGCATAATCGGCGCGTTTAGATACGTAGGAAAGTATAAAGGCAAGAAAACAGTTCTCAAAATTCAGGGCGTAAGGCCAAACACAAGCGAGATCTACATGATCAATGCTTTTCAAAAAGCCAACAAGAGTAAAATTTTAAGGCCCCTCACTTGTATACTTCTTTACCTTGGGATAAAGAGAAAAGATATGAGGCTTTGATTTTGGAGTTTGTTGATGCAAAAAATGTTGTTAATAGCCCGACAAATGAAAAAGAGATTGATGAGTTTTTTCAATTTAGCTTTTTTGGAGCGGGCAGCAGCCGGGCTTAATCTGGATGCTCTAAGCATTGATCTCAAAAACAAAATCGCGAAATATTTAGTAGGAGCAGCTAGAAAGCAGGTCGCTGCACTAGTTAAAAAAGTTGTATAATGTAATTGTGGTGAATTCGATTGATGTAAGTTTAATCCTCTTAACTTATAAAGGCAAAGTGCTTCTGATGCATCGGAATTCCCTCCCAAACATTCTCAAGATCAATACATGGTGTTTTATAGGCGGAATAAAAAAAGATAATAAGTCATTTGAAGAAGCAATTTATAGAGACGTAGAAAGAGAAACCAGCATGAAACTGGAAAAAGTGGAATTACTTTCAGACCCAATTAATAATGACAGGAGAAAGCATTTCTATCATGCAAGATTAACAGATAAGAATGTCAATGATATGAAGCGGGAGGAAGGACAAACCTTGGATTTTTTTACCTTACGAGAATTAGATAGGCTTAATCTATCTGCATCAACAAAATTGTTCGTAGTAAAACACCGGAATTTATTGGAGCAAGCATACTCCTCTTAGTTCATTTGACAAATAATAGGACTTCTAGGGACGGTCCTGGGAAAGATTGATGAGACGGTCCAGAAATAGCATAGTTTTGCTTACCGTATGCCAAGATATTTAACGATGTTTCATTCTGAAGGCGTAAAGTTAGTCATCGTCTCATGGCTAAGGTCTCTACAGCAAAAACTTTTTATTTTTTATCTCAAGCAGGAAGTCTAGCAGAGTTGAAAATTCTATTGTCGCAACACCAACAACTGTGTCCGCCCCCCCATAATATATAAATAACGTATTATTCTTTACGGCAGCTCCGCAAGGAAATACAACATTTCTTACAATTCCTTCTTTCTCAAACGGTAATTCGGCCTCAAGAATAGGCCATGGAGTTCTTGAGATGACGCGGCTTGGGTCGGAAAGATCAAGAAGCATGGCACCAACCCGATAGTGATGGCTAATTTTGCTTACCCCGTGATAAAGAAGTATCCACCCGGCTTTTGTCTTTAGAGGAGGCGCGCAAAGACCTATTTTTTCACTATCCCAGGAATCTCCGCGGGGAGGAATATATGCGATGCTTCGAAGCCAACTGTTGCCTTGAAAGTTTAGATTGTCAATATAATCTAAAACTATTGAGTTTTGGATCCTATGAACAATTACGTATTTCCCATTGATTTTTTCCGGGAAAATGGCGGCGTCCTTATCATCAATTCCCGGCGGAGATATCAGAACAGGATCTGCCCAATTAAAATTATTATCTATAAAGTCGGAAACATCAATAGATGTTAACGCCACCTGGGGAGGGTTTACCCCATCGAAAGCCGTATAACACATATAAAGCTTGTCTCCAATTTGGGTTATTCGGGGATCTTCACAGCCAGAATTCCCGCCGGGATTTTTTTTAATTTCAAATTCGGCGCGAGGCACATAGACTGGCATTTCAAGCCGCTTGGTTATTGAAAGACCATCACTTTTCGCGTATCCCAAGACTGACGTATTATCCGTTGACATAGCTCGGTATATGAGATGGATTGTATTTCCATCGTAGACGGCTGCCGGATTGAAAACTGCTTTTGCCTCCCATGCGTGAGATGGTAGAGGCGTAAGAAGCGGAGCATTTAAAGGTTTTTTAACTTTGAGTGCCACCGGAGCATTTGTTTTCATTTCTTTTAGCAAATCCGTAAGTCCGAAGTAGGAAAGACAACACGTAGTATCGGTAGCGCCGTAATAGACTGAAATGGTATCATTCTCTACAATTGCACCTGAGGGAAATACGACATTGGGAACATTGCCTTTTAATTCATATTCTTCAAGAGGCACCATAATGGGATAATCAGTTCGCGCAAGTATTTTTTGCGGATCATTTCGATTAAGAATTGCAGCTTCTACTGCGAATATTCTTTCATGCGGATGACTGTAGTGTTGAATGTGAGCATATATAAGGAGCCATCCGTGGTCAGTCGCAATGGGAGGAGCACCTATTTCCAGCTGATCTGAATTCATCCGTTGGAGGGGAACAATATGGTCCGACAAATCTTGATACCACTTGTTCCAATATGTTTGAGACCAGATATCTTCTTTTTTATCAAAAAGGGCAAGACATATTCGGGCAGGAGGCAGATCAGTATGAACCGTTAGAAGCACCGCATATTTTCCGTTTATTTTTTCTGGGAAAAGAGTCATTGCTTTGGAGTTGAAAGGAGTTACCAAATGTTTCTCAATTGGTTTGGTAAAATCCGAGAAAAGCGCAAGTCCGATCTTGATTCCTGCCGGATAAAACGGGTAATCTGAGAGCGCGGTGTAAAAAACAAAGTATTCCCCATCAAGTTTTGTTATTCGGGGATCTTCACAGCCGAATTTTTCGTAGGGTGTCTCGGGCTTTATTAATTGCCCCTGTTTTGTAAATGTTATTCCATCTAGGCTTTGCGCATATCCAATTGTTGAAAGCTGAAGTTGTCTCCCCTGCCAATTCTGTGAGGCAGAAAGCGCTCGGTAAACCATATGGTATATTTTATCTTTCACTATACTTGGGTTAAATACGGCCTGAGATTCCCATGCTTTTTGGGGGTCGGGTTTTAAGATTGGGTTATCCTGTCTTCTTTTGAACTGGATCATTATTAGAATATTTTTTCAATGGTCGGTGTTGTAAGACGGGCTATTTGGGAGTACCGAAGCTCTTGTAAAAATTCTTCAAGATTGGCAGTTGCGACACAGACATAGGAATCAGCTGCACCGTAATAAACATAGAGAGTTTTATCGATGATAACAGCACCACAGGGGTAAATAACACCTGCTTTAAACCCGTCATTTTCGTATGATTGTTCCGGTTCAAGAATAGGAGATTGGCTGCGGCAGAGAACCTTTGTCGGATCGGAAAGATGAAGAAGCATAGCGCCAATCTTGTACCGCCCGGGATCTTGTTCGCCAACTGATTGATAGATAAGAAGCCATCCGTATTTTGTCCTAAGGGGCGGGGCGCCGGCACCAATTTTGCGGCTGTCCCACTTGTCTTGCCGAGGAGAGATTTTGAATTCACCTTTAAGCCAATACGTGCCGTCAAAATTTAGGCTGTCTTCAAAATCGATGAGAATATCTGGATAAATTCTATGCATGATTACGTATTTGCCGTTTATTTTCTCAGGAAAGATAACAGCGCTTTTGTCAACAACCCCAGGAGGAGAGATAAGAACCGGGCGCTCCCAGAGAAATCGCCTATTCAGAAAATTGTCTACAGAAATTGAAGTAAGAGTTATTCGGGGAGGATTTGCTCCGTCAAATGCAACATATGTCAGATAATATCGATTATCAATCTTTGTAATTCTCGGATCTTCGCATCCGCCGAATCCTCCTCCTGAGATATAACGATTAGCAACATGTAAGGGTTTCGTGTGGCTGATGTTTTCAAAAGATTGGGAAGGAACATAAACCGGCTGATCCAGCCGTTCGTCTATATGGATTCCATCGTGGCTCACAGCGTATCCAAGTACAGACATATAATCATAGCCCTGCGCCCGATAGAGAATGTGCACTTTTTCGTCATCATAGACTGCTGCGGGATTGAAGGTGTTGAAAGATTCCCACGCGTTTTTACTGTTTGGGGTAATCAAGGGATTATGGGCTGCTCGTTTGAGCTTCAAAGAAACATCTTTTGACGAATGGCCGTCGGACTTTTTGTAAAGGCCATAAGTCACTGCGTATATTCCTTCAACTAGTTGCCAATAGGCAATAATATTTCCTTCATGTAAAATTACTCCGATGAAACTTACTTTTTTTCTCCTCCATTCTTTTGGCTGTATCCAGATAGGTTCAAGGCATCGCCATAAAAGATGGGTTGGGTCATTGAAGTCAAAAAGCGCGACCCCTACAAAATGTATGTTTTTGACTTTTGAGTGGTAAATTAATAAGAGGCCTTTTTCTGTATTGAGCACCCCTTCTACGGCAAGGTTTCCCGAATCGAAAAAATTTTTTCGGGGAGTCAGAAGTTCTTTCTCGTTTTTCTCCCAGTAAATTAGATCTTTTGAAGAGTAAAGGAAGATTGACGTATCCGAAGAATACATAACGACTTCTCTTTTATGTCTGTAGTTTGGCACAATAACACCTTTTTGATTAGAGGCAATTATGATTCTTTCGTATTCGGAGGAAAACAAATCTTTCGACTGTGCTTTTTTAATAAGCGTGAAAGAAAAACCGTCTGAACTTTGCGCAACATGGAATTGAGAAATGGGATCTGAAGATGAATGAAAATAAAAGTATACTTTTCCGTTACTGGAAAATACTCCCAGGCCTCTTACCTTCTTTTTACTTACAATTTTTAGTTTTCTTGGGGCAGGTTTTTTTTCCATACAAATAAAATCACTGAAACAGCTATAATTTTAGTGTAGAGCATTTAGCAAATAAGTCAATAACGTATTTGAGATTCTTGAGAATGCTTTCAGATAATGCGGTCTGTGTGTTGCGTTTGGGTTTGTATTAATTTTTAATTTTTGCCTGATAGCCAGTGTTTTTTATTTGAGTAATAATATCTGTAATTCTTATTTTCTTCTCATCGAATTCAACTTCACACTCCTGCCTAGTATAACTAGTTTTGGCAGAACTTACTCCATTCAAATCTTCCAAGTCAAAATCAATGTTCAGGCAGCAGCTAGTGCAATGCATGCCATCAATTTTAAATTTTTTCTTAATAATCATAAGAGATCCTTCGGTTTTCCTCAGGTCTTCGACCCTGAGGTTCTCGACTCTGAGACTCGGACTCGATGAGCTCAGACCCGAAGGGATGATTTTCGCTTCGCTCAAATCACTTCTATTATCCCGCTATACATTCCCATAGAGCAGCTAAATGCAATTTTGCCAGAATTTTGCGGAGTGAATCGGACTGACTCAGTTTCATTCGGCTGCAGGTTTTTACTTATTCCAAGCGATGGAATTAGGAATGCAGATGCACAGCTATATGCATCTTTACTTGTAAGCTGAATTGTCACGGGAGATCCTTTTTTGACCTTGAAATAGTTGGGCGAGTAACCACTGGAAGTTACAGTAATTTCTACATTCTGGGTTATAGGAACGTTA
Source organism: Patescibacteria group bacterium (assembly GCA_038062315.1). Classification (GTDB taxonomy): domain Bacteria; phylum Patescibacteriota; class Microgenomatia; order Levybacterales; family UBA12049; genus JACOXT01. The sequence continues at coordinate 1,957 of JBBTXK010000166.1, read as the reverse complement.
TTATTTGAAGTAGCGTTACTTCCTTTAAAGGTAATTGAAATATCTTCCGCGACAGATTGTAGTGTGATCGGAGAGCCGCCTGCAACTAAGGCTCCATTCAATGATGTAATTCCCAAATACAGTACGGCAACTGCGGCTATTTTTAAAAATCTTGCTCTGAAATTGTCTCCTAAGGTACTTGTTATCCACCCTACTCCAAAAAATAAGGGCATTGTTCCCAAGATAAATACTCCCATAATTGTGGCGCCTATAAAAGCATTGGCGCTACTTATTGCTAACGCTTCCATTGCCAATGTTGTTCCACAGGGAATAAAGACAGTCATAGTACCTAAAAAAGCAGGAGCAAATAAATCTTTGCTTTTGGACTGATTCCAAATTCTTCTAGCAAAAAATTTTGGTGGCTGAATAACCACGTATCGAAAAATTGGATGAACATTTAAAAGATTTAGTGCTACAGCAACCATATAAAGTCCTGCCACGAATTGCATTGCTATCTGAGTTTCCTGACTTATGCCAATTGCGTCTCCAAAAGCCCCAAGGATAAAACCTAAAATCACATAGGCTACTAGCTTTGCCAAAAGAAAAGAAAGTGTTGGAAAAATCGTATTTCTACGATTGATGCCCTTATCAATCTCCTCTCCTTCTTTGGCCGCGATAACTGAAGCTAATAGTCCGCCCTGAACCGCAAGGCAAGTTAGTCCGCCAACAGTTAAGCCAGTTACAAATACCACCCACAGATTCATAGATTTAATTATATCAAAATATCAGTCTTCATTTTTAATCTCTACATACAGATCATTCTTAAAAGATGTATTCCACGACCATGGCTGTAATCTGCCAAATTTCCAGTCTCTTGGTATTTTATATCTTAATCCTTTTTAACAGCAACGAATTGGCGACAACTGAAATAGATGATGTTGCCATTGCGACTGATGCAAAGATTGGATTTAATAGGATTCCAAAAAACGGATAGAGAATACCCATTGCAACCGGAATAAGAACTATATTGTATCCGAATGCCCAGAAAAGATTAAGTTTAATTGTCCGCATTGTTTTTTTGGAAAGATTAATTGCTGATGCAACTGATCTTAAGTTTTTATTTACCAGAGTAATATTTCCTGCTTCTATCGCAACATCTGTCCCTGTCCCCATCGCTATACCAATATCAGCCGCAGCTAACGCCGGCGCATCGTTAATGCCATCCCCTACAAACGCAACTACGCTGCGTTTGGAATTATGAATCATGAAGTATGAATTATGGTTTTTCTCCCCTTGATTCTTGATTGCTGATTCCCGATTCATAAGTTTCCTTACTATTTTTTCTTTATCTTGAGGCAATACTTCTGCGTACACTGTTTCAATACCCAACTTTTTCGCAATTGCATTAGCAGTTCTTTTGTTGTCTCCGGTAATCATAACAACATTTATGCCTAATTTTCGAAGGGCTGCGATCCCCTCTTTCGCTGTTTCTTTGACCGTATCAGCAACAGCAATAAGTCCTGCAAGTTTTCCATCAACAGCTAACATCATTACCGTTTTGCCTTCGCCTTCCAATTTCTCTATCTGTAGGATCGCGTTCTCAATAGAAATATTCTCTTTGTCCATCAATCTCCTATTCCCTAATATAATTTTTGATTTTTGTCCTGAGCTTGTCGAAGGATCAATTTTTAATTTTCCTTCAACCCCATGCCCAGCAATCGCTTTAAACCGTTCGACTTTGCTTAGAGCAAGTTTTTCTTCCTCCGCTTTTTTTACTATTGCCTCAGCTAATGAATGTTCTGACCCTTTTTCAATAGATGCCGCAAGACGTAAGATGTCATTGCGAGCGACTGATAAGGAGCGTCTCCTCGCAATGACAGGAATTAGTGGAATAATGTTTGTTACTTCAGGTTCCCCTTTTGTCAAAGTTCCTGTCTTATCAAAAATAACAGTATTAATCTTATTGGCAATCTCCAAA
>JBBTXK010000165.1:0-5552 GCA_038062315.1 Patescibacteria group bacterium | reverse complement strand
AAGGCTTCTTTTTTATTTGAAAACTCAATTTTTCGATTTGATAGAGAAGATGATGCTTTTTTTCCATATGATAACCATTCAAAAAAATTATGTGCTCTCTGAAGGTCATCTGTGCTATATATGGTTGTAATGGCAGTATCCGACAATGAACGGACTCTTTCTTTTGTTTCGGGCCTTCTTAGAACTCTTATTCCTTGATACAGACCCAACCCGCCCGCAGCAGCTGCGGCAATACCTCCTAACAGTTTAATCTTATCAGTTAGATTCTTTTTTTGATTAGCCTGATTTATCATTTCTTGCTGTTGTTGGCTCCATGTTGCATCAGCATTTCCAGGTGGATTACGAAGAATCTTTATATATTCTTGAGTTAGGCTATCTGCTGCAGTGCTTCCTGTGGGAGTTGCATCTAGAATTTCCCCTTTTTCATCTATACCAAATGCATGCGCGGCTTCGGATCTTAAAAATCCGTTAACAGATGCACCGGCAGGATGATTGCTAATCCCTATATAACCATAAGCCATATTGACTGCTTCAGCTTTTTCTTGTGTGCTTGAGGCAAGGACAGCAGCAGTGTTACATACCTCACACATACATGCCTCAAGCTCAATAATAGTATTTAAAACTTCCTCTGGAGTTCGTGCTTCCTTTAGCTTTTCTTTATTTGGAGGATCAAGTGAATATCCGTGGTTTTGTCTTATTTGATCAAATATTGTTTTAGACGGATTGCTAGGTGATTGTTCTGTTGCATTTTTGAGGATATTATTTGTCTTTTCCGATAACTTTTGGGAATTAACAGGATGAAGATGTTGTGGTGCACGGACTGTATTTTGGGGTTGCGGCGAGAGCTTTGCGTTTAGAGTAATCCATGCTGGATTACTTAACCTGTTTGGAATTTTGACTTGTACAGTGCCATCAGTTAGTTCGTATGTTTCAAACCCAACGTATTCTCCTTTCTTGTCAAGTATTTGTATGGCTGTGACTTTTGTATTTTCTTTTATAGGAATCTTAAAAGTTGTATCACCCAGCCAATTAACAGGTATTATTTTTGATAATGTTAAATAAGGATCATCTGGTTGAATGTCTATAGTCTGAGGTAATTTTAGAGGTCTTTTAATTTCTTCGTTTTCTTCCCAATGGCGACCTTTAAAAATATGAGAAGTTTGGGTAATAAAATATCCATCTGATGGCATAGTCCCCTCAATTTTCCAATCCAGGCCTACTTCCGGCAAGGAATCTGGAAATTGAATGTTTTGCTCTCTGATTGTCCGCTCTATTGCTGTTGGATTTATAATTTCGTTATATTTTTGCGGATCTTCTAAATACGAGAGGCCTTGATAAACTGAGGCATATACGATAAGCGGCGCTAGAAGAGTGCGTATTTTTCCAAGTTTACCAGGCGGGAGAAATTTCATCTCTATCAAATCAGAAGCTTTTTTAATTGATTCTGGGATGTTTATTCCATATGACTTGAGTTTTTTGACAATTTCCTCTTTATTTTGAGTTGATGTATTTATCAACTCTTCGAATTCAGTTTCGCGAAGTAGTTCATGAATGATATATGCAACTTGGGCTTTTTTGATTGGACGAGTTGAGGAAAGAATCTCTTCAAGCGGCTGATCGTTGGTTCCAAGAAGCCTATCTAAGGGACTCGAGTGGATTCCCCCTGCATCATTTATGGTTACAAACAAAAATCCAGTTTCTGTTTCTTGTATAAGCGATCTATGATATATTTTTTGTCTTTCGGGAGCAAGAGATCCACTTAGTCTTCTTCTTACTTCTGGAATACTGTTAAATTGCATTTCAATTTCGCGAAGAAGAATCTGATGCAGCCTTCGTTTTATAAGATCTCTTGCATTTGATTTTTCATCTGGTGTTGTTGCTTGTTTTGCAAGAGAGATAAAATGAGAGAATGTCTCATCATCAAGCGCACGCGTTAACTTGTCAAAAGTCTCTGGTAGTGATACCGTGAGATTTTCAAATTCCTCTCGGGTAAAAAGTAGAGACTGTTTTTCTTGCTCTTTGATTGTCTTGTCTTATACCTCTTTTCGAGAAGCACTCTGTATTCCTTCAATGGTCTGACCTCCTTCTATTGCGACAAACTGATAATTCTTGCCGACTAATCTTTCTTTTATTTCCCTGAGAGAGTAGCTATATAAATCCAACCATACAGCTAGTGCTTCTGGTTGAGACTGCATGATATCTGGTATTGGGGGAAGTCGAATAAAGTAAAAATTATCTCCTTTTGTAAACTTTTGATCACTAACTTCTATGGGTTTTCTTCCTTGGTATACAAAACGGTCTGCTCTATAACCAAGCGCATCATCTGATATAGAATGGATTTGTTCCAACTTGCGAGCTTTATCCCAGTGATGCCTCATTAGCATTAGATCTCCAAATGCAAAACCACTAAGCGTAATAGCTGATGGAAAAATATGTGATCTGATCTGAGTATCTATTATGTCAGGGAGAAGATAACCTGTCGTTACCAAAGCCATTGCTACGCCTGTTCCTGCCAATACTCTTTTTTCATCATGGTATGGAGTTAGATCCAGAGAATCTTCTTTTAATTTTGTATCAAGCGATTGGGCTGTTGGGGCTTCCTGATTACCTTCTGGCATATGGTTATTGTAATATATACGCTCTGACATTGTCTTTTTTCATATCGTACAGATTGGCTAATTAATGTTGTATTTTTTGATGTTGAGATTGTGGTCTTCGAGCGTTCTGGCGAAGTGAACGTTGCCGTTTGAGTCATGGATATAATAATAGTAGTTTGAGACCTGATGATTTACAGCGGCTTTTATTGCTTCTAACCCCGGATTTGAAATTGGGAAGGGCGGCAAACCAGGGTTTTTATATGTATTATAAGGGGAGTTGATTTCTTTGTCCTCAATTGTTGGAATACTCCACCATTTGCCAGTTGCGTCTTTGCCTTTTATGTATTGAAGAGTAGCGTCAATATCTAAAGACATGCCTACTTTTAACCTGTTGGCAATAACAGATGCAATGATTGACTTCTCGTTGTTGCCGAGTGCTTCTCTTTCAATTAGGGAGGCTATTATAATAATTTCCCTCAATCGATTATTGTTTTGAGATAGATTTATACTTTTGATTTTTGCATTGAAGTTATTTTTCATTATAGAAATTATAGTTTTGATGTCGGCGTCTTTTGGAATAAGGTAAGTGTCGGGGAAGAGGTATCCTTCGTTTGATCTAAGAATGCTCTGCCAGGAAGGATCGTATGAGCTAATTTCTTTTTTTAGAATTTCTGCGATTTCTTCTGTCCTTTTTCCTTCAGGAATTGTTATCCAGATATCCAGTGTTCCATGGGTTAAATTTTGGGCAATTTCCGAAGCTTTCATTTTGGGTGACAGCCTAAAATCTCCAGCCTGAATCTTTTTGTCAAGATTTAGTTGCTTTATCGTGAGAAAAAATACAATACGGCTTTTAATAAGGCGCTTTGCTTTGAGATTATTTGCGATTTCACGGATCCCATCTCCTTTACTAACAACAAAGATTACAGATATTTCACTTTTGGGATCAACTGGGGCATTTCCGTTTGCCCACCACACGGCTGCAGCTATTAGAAAAACTATAATAACCGTAATTAAAATGCTTAGTTTTTTCATACTTCAATTGATTCAGTATGATCCTGAGTTAATCGAAGGATCATGATAATTTGAATATTTCAAGACTTACCGATTTCTTTTTTGCTTCCTGTAGATTACTTATGCCGTCGCTATAAAAAGTGCACAGAGCTTCTCCTTTTTCAACATGTTCTCCTAGTTTTTTTTCCAAGAATATTCCTGCCCCCTTTTGCTCCGGCGCACCTAGCGCTCTTGCGATAATTGTGAGATTAAGACTATTTATATTTTTGACTTTTGATGATTTTTCCGCAATAAATCTGAATGAGAATTTACCTGGCTTTAAGTCTTCGCTGTCTATATTTGGATTTCCTTCCTGTGCTTGAATTATTTCCTGCATTTTTTTGAAGGCAAGACCGCTCTTTAATATATATGTTGCCCATCCAAAACAGTTACCAAAATTCTTTTTTACATATTCAATGAGTTTCCTGGGAGAATCATCTAGACAAATTCCCAATAGATTTCCCGCCAAATTTATACTTCTTACCTCTAGGTCTAAGGGGCGGTTATATTTTTGCTGAAGAACCCTTATAGCTTCTCGTGTTTCAAGAATAGGACCTATGCCTTGTCCTGCCGGCTCGTTGGTTTTGTGAACAAGAACACGAATTTTTATATTGAATTTTCTTGCCAAGTATTCAAACTTACTTTTCAATATCGCCACATCGCTTAGCTTATGAACTTTTACTGTTGTTCCATAGGGAAGATCTATAACTACATGGTTTGATCCAAACGCAATTTTTTTTGCCATTATTGATACTATAATTTTGTCGTAGCTTTCGAAAAGAAGCGGTCTTTCCACATTTATAATCGCATCATCTGCAGGGGCAATACTAAAGCTTCCTCCCCAGACTATACATCCATTTGTCTTTTTAACTATTTCGTAAATTTTTTCTTTTGAAAATTTCACTTTCGCCAGAGTCTCCATATCATCCGCTGTTCCACTAGGAGTCGTTATTGCGCGGGACGAGCTTTTGGGAATACAGAACCCGGCTGCGGCGACAATCGGAACAATAATAAGGGTGGTTCTTGTTCCGGGCACTCCTCCTATGGAATGTTTGTCAGCAACAATCCCTTTAAAATCAAGTTTTTCGCCTGTTTCGACCATTGCCTTTGTGAGATAATAAAGCTCTTGGTCTGAAAATCCCTTGGAATACCCAGATGCCGCAAAGTAAGTGGTTAGAATATCTCCAAGCTTATCTTTTGCTATTTGGTCCATTATTGAGTATATCTCTTTGTAATTTAATCTTTTTCCGATTAACTTTTTTCTAATCGCTATTAGTGCTTGTTGCTGGTTAATAGTCTCTGCGTAATCTAATTTTCCTTTCATAATTATTGTTTTATCTGTTTAAAAGCAATGGAAATTATACCTCTTATTACAGAGATAATAAAATAAAAGGAGGTATTGATTATTCGATAGGTTGTTGGCCAGATTTTTTTTAAAAAAATTTTTATGTTGCTTTCTTGCATAATTTATATTGTTTTTTCAAATCTCGCTTTTACAATAAGTCTTTTCCAGAGAGTTCCTGGAGGCGTACATGTGACAAGTGTAATATAGGAATTATTATAATCTTGTTCGAATGGTGACATGTCTGAGGGCGGAACGACAATACTTCTTATGACCCTGTATAAGTAAATTGAGTCCCCAACTGTCGCGTAGATTTTGTCCCCGTTCCTAAGCTTATAGATATTTGCAAAAATAGTTTTGTAGTTTTTGGCATTAAAGAATTGAGGAAGGGTTGAGTGCCCAAATATCAGCGCGTTTCCAAATTTTCCCGGGATGTTGTCTTTTCCATAATTTACCAAATACTTTGTAGTATTTGTGTCAATAGTTGAGACAACGGCATTTTCTATATTTAGTCGCGGGATAGAAATGAGATATTTGGATATGTCAGATTCATTTTTTTGGCG
>JBBTXK010000164.1:8137-23559 GCA_038062315.1 Patescibacteria group bacterium | reverse complement strand
CTGGAGAGGACCAATTCCAAATATTTCGGGAAGCGTTTTTTTTGGAGGAAGATATTTACCCATAATTACCCTCACATTTCTGCTGATTGCCTCGGTATGTCCAAGGGCGAGCTCAGACAAGAGATAAGCAACTGTTTTATCTAATATTTCAGATTGTAGTGATTGTAGGCTTGCCTCTTCCTTATTACTTGAATTTGGATAAGATGCGATTTCTTTTGCCAACACTGGGTTGATTGGGACTTCAGCTTGTCTAGGCTTGATGCCCTTGAAGACATATACGGCTTTTATGTGACGGTGGCTGTCACTAAGAGGCGTTAGATTATCAATAATACATCCTTCCTTTGTCAGATGATAAAGATCATGACGAAAACGGCCTATGGCATTTGGTCCGTTAATGCCATCGTTCATGTATGGGGTTACTAGGTCATCTATTATTTTTCCATTTTCTCCTGCGGCAGTTAAAGCATCTAAAATCTCTATTTGATATTTATTTTTAATAGGAATGGCTTGCGATTGTTCTTTTGAATCCTTAAAAAAAATATAGTGCCCTATTATTGCGAGTTGACTTGCTTGTCTTATTTTGTCTCTCTCATATAGCATAATCTTTATGAAACCTTCTTTTCTATAATGATATGATTTTTCTATTCTTACCCCTACAATACTCGAATCATTTTTTCTGGCTGCAGCAATTAATGTTATTGAGCTTTTTATGCTTCTACCAGTCAATTTTGCAAAGTCTTCAGGTTCGTAGTATTCCTTTATTTCGATACTTCCATATCCATGAAAATCTAAAGTGGTTGGGGATTCTACAATAAAGGGAATATCATCTGGTGCCGCAGTAAGGGGTTGAAAATTTGGAGATTCCAGACCAGATTTAGTTGATAGAGTATTTGTAATTGGAGGCTCTAATTCCTTCAGCATATAACTATATAAGAGGAACTTTTTAAATTATATATACAATAAAATTTCTTGAAATGCAATAGAAGTCAGATTCCCAAGAGTTTTTTGGTCAACCTTTTTTGCTCTTTTATAAAAAATTGCTTTACCTTTATCCAATTGACTTTTTCTATCATTTGAGGCAACACGCCTTCTTCTGCATCTTCAAAGTATGCCAGACTCTTTAGAATATGGAATTTATTTTGCGTTAATGCTTTAAATTTTTTGTCGTATAAAGTCAGTGCAACATCTAGGGTTAGAATCTTTCTGACTTCAAAAATAAAATATAGATCAATAAAATCTCTTTTTACTCCTCTATCTGCGATTGCAGCTATTTTCATTGGAGCAATGTCTTTTATATCAGTAATTTCAACATTTAAAAACTTATGTGTCTTTGTAAGTAGGGGATACTTATAGAAAAAAAGGCTAAAGCGGATATCTCCAATATAGGCAAGAACTGTTCTCCAATCTTCTCTTTCTAGTTTAAAGTCTGGAAAGAGCTCTTTGAGTCTTTGAATTATAATTTTTTCATCAAACTCTTCTTTTGTAAAAAAATCAAAGTCAAATGAGTAACGATGACCAAGCTGCAAGGCCAAAGCAGTTCCGCCGGCTAGATAATATGACTTCAAGATTCCACTTTTTCCTAACCGATCCAGTGCCTCTCTTGCATTTTTTGATAAGACTTTTTCAACCATGGAATTTTCCTTTTGTCAATGTTAAATACCGAACTCCAAAAGACTAAGCTCTTATTAGAAAGACTTCTTGATTTAGTAAGAGTTTCTATAATTATACTGTTTTCTATATTTTTAAACAACCAGCGTATAGCCTGTTCGTCTCCATACTCAAGAAGCCTGGCAGCGACAAATGAGGAATTTTGGCGAAGAGTTAGTTTTCCAAAATCCACATCCCAAAAATACTTTTTAAGAAAGCTTGGCATGAGTCTATTTTAGCAGATGGTTTAAGGGTAGGCAATATCTGTTTTAGAAGAGGCTGTAATCGAGACCTTAACCTATGCGTTTTGGGGATTGTTGCGAATGGGTGGCTGTTTGAGCAATTGAGCAAATTTAGATGCAGATTCTACTGAATTTATAGGAATAACAGTAAGCTCTCGATCTATTTGTCTGGCTAATCCAGAGAGGACTCTTCCTGGCCCAAATTCGACTATTGCAGTTACTCCCCGATTAGCCATTTTTTTAACAGAGGCACTCCACAAGACAGGCTTACATAGTCCTTCCACAAGCTCCATTCTTATGTCGTTGGGATTGGTAAGAAGTTCAGTGCTTGAATTAGCAACGATTGGCACTTCTGCAGGATTAAAAAGAGTGCTTGCGATTTTTTGTTGAAGTCCGTTTTTTGCACTTTCCATTAAAGATGAATGAAAAGCTCCACTTACCCCTAAGCGGGTTACCTTGGTTGCCCCTCTCACGCCAGCAAGATCCATTGCTCGGGCTATTGCACGCTTATCTCCAGTTACAACCATCTGCGTATCCGTGTTAATATTTCCTATTTCAACCCCAGTCTCTGAGCATATATGTTCTAGTGCTTCTTCATCGAGTCCAACTATGGCGGCCATAGAGCCTGGTCTTTTCTTGGATGCTTGTTTCATTAATCTCCCCCTTTCTCGTACTAGTTTGACAGCATCTCCGAACGTTAAAACTTTTGCAGCCACTAATGCTGAATACTCACCAAGACTATGTCCTGCGTTTAACATTGGAGCTGCACCTTTACCTCCCGACTGTTCTTTCCATGCTTCAAAAGCTGCCATACTAACAGTTAGAATTGCTGGCTGAGAGTTGATTGTGTCTTTTAACGCTTCCGCTGGCCCTTCAAAGATTATTTTCGATAAATTAAACTCTAAAACATCGTCAGCCTCCTGAAATACTCTTCTTGCAGCTGGTGATTTTTGGAATATATCAAATCCCATGCCAACTTCTTGAGATCCTTGCCCGGGGAAAACAAAGGCAATCTTCTGGTTTTTTAGAGGCTCTTTGCCTTCTTGACGAGGAGTTCTATCACGTCGTTCGGCTGACATATTTTTGGACCTTTATTATATGATTAACATACTCTCTTGGCAAATGCAAGGGGAAGTGATAGAATAGACATTACTATTTAGGATTATGAACTTCCACAGATACCTACTGCCGAATGGCCTTAGAGTCTTGACTATCCCCATGCCCTCATTTGAAAGCTCAACAGTACTTGTGATGGTTGGAGCGGGGAGCCGATACGAGACAAGACAAAACAATGGCATTTCGCACTTCCTAGAGCACATGGCCTTCAAAGGCACAAAAAATCGTCCATCGGCAATCGAGATATCAACGCTCATAGATGGCATAGGCGGAGAATTTAATGCTTTTACTAGTAAAGAAGTAACAGGGTACTATATCAAATCATCTGCAAACCATATGGGTCTTTGTATGGATGTGCTATCAGACATGCTTACAAATTCTCTTTTAAATCCAAAAGAAATAGACAAAGAGCGGGGAGTGATTCTAGAGGAGATAAACTTGTACGAGGATACTCCGGCCCGCAAGATCAGCGATATTTATGAGAGGCTTTTGTACAAAGATACACCCATGGGCTGGGACATAAGTGGGGAGAAAGATATTATCAAAAAAATCCAAAGAGAAGACTTCTTAAAATACATGGATAGTTTTTATAGCGCAGATAATATTACAGTTGTGGCTGCAGGAGGAATTGATACTATCAAGGTAGAGACATTAGTTGATAAATATTTTGGTAAGATGAAGAGATTTAATACTCTGAAGTATGCTAAAGTACTAGAAAGCCAAAAAAAGCCGGAGCTTCTTATTAGAAATAAAAAAACAGAACAAGTCCACATTGCAATTGGTGTTAGGACGGTTCCAAACGAGCATCCTGATCGCTATCCCTTATCAATTCTTGCGGCAATCTTGGGAGGAGGAATGAGTTCAAGGCTATTTCACGAAGTTAGAGAAAAAAGAGGTCTTGCTTATTATGTAAGAAGCAGTCTTGAGTGTTATCAGGATTGCGGAAGTTTGGTATCCATGGCTGGGGTAGACCCTAAGAGAGCCGAAGAAGCGGTAGCCGTGATACTTGAAGAATATCAAAAAGTTCAAAGTTCAAAGTTCAAAGTTCAAAGTTCTGAGTTGAAGAAGGCAAAAGAATTCTTGAAGGGGCATTTGGTTTTGGAGCTTGAAGACAGTCGCGCTGTGGCTGGGTTTTTTGGCAGTCAGGAACTTCTGGAAAAAAAGATTGATACGCCAGAAGAAGTTATAGAAAAGATAAATGAGGTTACCATAGATCAAGTACGGAATGTAGCAAAGAGATATCTTGTGAGTAAGGGCTTAAATTTGGCAGCCATTGGAAATTTTAATCCTTCGACTCGCTCAGGACTTGGCAGTGGACAAAAGTTTGAGAAACTGCTACGATTCTAATGTAGCCGAATAAAAATAGTCCGAATGCATCCTAATATTCGGATTTATTCGGAGTATTAGCATTAGAATACATTCGTATCTATGGAGAGAAGCGTAGTACTAGTTAAACCCGACGGTGTCCAGCGCGGCCTGATAGGCGAGATAATTCATCGTTTTGAGCGAAAGGGACTAAAGTTGGTTGGAATAAAAATGATTGCTCTTGACGATACTATTTTGGATGAATGGTATGTTCATCATAAAGACAAGGCATTCTTTGGCGGACTCAAAGCGTATATGAAGTCTTATCCAGTTGTGGCAATGCTTTGGGAGGGAAGAGATGTAGTTGCGACAATTAGAAAAATGGTTGGCATAACCCTTGCTCGAGAAGCAGAACCAGGGACTATTAGAGGCGATTTTGCCATGAGCCAGCAGTACAACCTAATTCATGCATCAGAAAGCGTTGAGATTGCAAAAAAAGAGGAAAAGCTGATGTTTAGCGAATCCGAAATATTTAGTTGGCAAAAACTCGATCACCCTCATGTGTATACGAAGGAAGAGATGGGGTGATAAAGGCTGGTTAAGTGTCATCTTGAACTTGTTTCAGGATCTGAAAATCTAGAAGAAGATACTGAGTTATGTCAGAAGTAGATTCATCGCCAGAAAATCCAAAAATCCCCGAGAATTGGGATATTCCAAGAGATCTGGTAAATAATCCCAAATCGAAAGCTATTCAAGTAGATGAGAAAGAGAGGTTAGCTGCTTTTGCCATCGCTGGTAAACGCAGAATGTATAACTACCAAAAACCAGCAGATGTGATGTACTATCATGACTTTATTTTTGACCGAGAAGGTAAGCTAAAAGCATCGCGGAAGAATCATGGCTTTAAAACAATTATTGAACTGAACGGAGAGCAAAAAATAGAGTATTGGTTTTATGAAGAAGATAAGGATCCTTCAGTATACAAGATACTTAGTACTGAGATTTACTTTACTCCAGTTTTTTTAGACGAAAAGAAATATTTAATAAATAGATCGCTTGGTGCTTTTAAGTACCCTGGCAGCGGTGATCTTACAGCAGCGATGTTGGGTAATGTTTTTGAAGGATATCAAGAGAAAAGTTTTATTTATTCACCGCAACCACAACTTATTATTAGAGGTGGAGATGTTGTGGAAATAACAAATGAAATCTGGCCAATGTCTAGAAAATATCCCGATAATGCTCAACCGATTCCAAAAGATTTTACTTATATTGACAAAGAAGGAAAGGAAAGTTTTAGAGTAGAGTGGAGATCAGAGGAGGGTTATTTTATTCTTTCTCAGAAACATATACCAAGTGGAATTTTAAAAACTTTGAAGGCTCCACTAAAATTAGATATGGAAAAAGTCTCAGAAGCAGCTTATTCAAAACCTCCATATGGTAAAGAAAGAATAGTAGGGCAAGATAGATTGGTCGTTCCTTGGAGAAATATTGATCGCCTTGTTGGCGCCGGGCTTTCTTATTCTTACCCTTCACCCAAAACTTAGCGCTTTCGGTTTAGCGTTAGAAGAATCATAATGAAAAGCGCGATTACAACCAATAGTTCGAAAGCAATCAAATAATATAAATTAATCGGGGGAACATTAATCATTTAATTATCCTCCATCCCACCGTCCATAAAATTAAAGCTAATATTGAGTTTAATACTATCACTATTAATTTAGAAATGTCAAATACTCCTGCAAAAAAAGTTACTGCCGCAATACCTAAGAATACTTGAGAAGATGTAATACAAACATTCGACCAATAATTTGCTTCTTTGGTTGAAAACTTTTTAGGGGGAATTCTTGCCATATAAACAGTATACAAATTTGTCTATTCTTTTTATAAGATAGAGTTTTATCTTAATCAAACAGCGGAGAAGGGTTGGGGTGGAGAACAGTTGATCGCCTTGTTGGCGCGAGGCTTTGATATTCTTACCCTTCACCAAAAACAAAGCTAGTCGGAGACGAGGGAATTGGACCCTCTGCCTCTCGGTCCCGAACCGAGCGTTCTACCGATGAACTAGTCTCCGTGAATCTTTTTAATTTTACTTCCTTTTCTGCTAAAATACAATCATTGCCTGCCTGGCGGCAGACAGGTCCCCGTAGCTCAACGGATAGAGCAGACCCGTCCTAAGGGTAAGATGGGAGTTCAATTCTCTCCGGGGACACATGACCAAATCAGAAACAGTGCGTTTTGTAATTATTAGAAGTATTGGCAATTTTTTGGTTCTTTTTGCGATTTTTGGGGTTTTTGCCATACTTGGGCCCGCAATTTATTATGAGGTTATTTTTAGGATAATGCAGGTTCGCGGAGTTAGTTTTGCGGTCGCAACAAATAGAACACAATCCGTCGAAGAGATTCGGAAGGAAAATAGAACTGTCCGTCCCGGGTTTGCGGATATTCTCGCTGGACCAAAACGACAAATATTGATACCTATTGATACAGAGTTTAGTATTTTGATACCAAAAATTGGCGCAAACGCAAAGATATTTCCAAATGTTGATTCCGGAGATCCAAATATTTTTCTTCCTGTATTGCAAAAAGGAGTAGCTCATGCTGCAGGCACATTTTTTCCAGGGAACAAAGGCAATATTTATCTTTTCGCCCATTCTACGGATAATTTCTGGAACGTAGGAAGGTATAACGCTCTATTTTATTTATTAAAAGATTTAGAAAAGGGTGATGAAGTCGTGGTTTTTTCTCAAAACGTCAGATATAATTATGTAGTTTCAGACTCTGCGATTGCCAATCCCCAAGAAGTATCTTATATAACGCAAGCAGATACTGGACAAGAGCTTCTTATTCTCCAAACATGCTGGCCGCCAGGCACCACATGGAAAAGGCTGATGGTGTTTGCAAAACCTAAATAATTTTGGACGGTAGAAAATAGAAGGTAGAAGATGGTATTTTGAAGATGGAAGATAGATGGTTGACTCCATAGATCTATTCCATTTTCTAACTTCTACCTTCAAGAAACTACCTTCTACTTTCTACCATCTACCGTCTAATCTTTATTTCAACCCTATCGTATACAAGTTGGGTACAATGTTTTGGTTGCCAAGATTTGTCAGCATTACAAGGCTTGAGCCGTCCGGCCATGGAAAAACATAGTCATCAATAAACGGCCCAGCATAAATAGTTGTTCTATTTTGTGCATCATATTCCATAATATTTATTTTTTTGTCATTAACGTAAATAAGATGCTTTGAGTCACTAAACCAGCTTAGGGGTAGTTGAGAGCTGTCAAGATCAATCCTAAAGTTTTTGTCTTCTTTTAAATCATAAACATAGACCCCGTCTTTACTTATTGATCGTTCTTCAGGTGTAGAATTTGCGCCTATTAGCCGAGGATTAATAATAAGGGGTAGATTTGCGGATCTGGTTGCCACATAAAGAATCTTTGTTTCGTCAGGAGACCAAGCCAAAATCTTAAAATCTTCGTTAATTAAGGTCTTTAGTTTAGGAGGAAGACCAAACATCCGAGATTTAAAAAGAGCTTGATTGTCGTTTTCCCAAGCAATTTTAACTTCCTGAAGCGTTGCTGTTACGTCTTGCGGATTTTCATTGAAGCTAGTTTTTAGAAGATAGGTAGTTTGCGAATCTGTTTCTCCCGATATAGTTGCCAAAAGTTCTCGTGAGTCAGGAGACCAAGATAATAGAGATTGCGAAAATATATCAATGGTGTCGTCTGCAACTTGAGAAGATGCGCTTCGAAGAGTAAGAATTGGTCGGAGGGTCATATCCAATATATAAATTCCATTTTTTCGAGGAGAATCAAAAGAAGAAATTGTATAAGCTATTTTTGTGCGGCTAGGGTCAATTACGGGGCTGCCTACTCCCGTATCGGTTATATTTTCAAGCTTGGGTGCAGTTGGGAACAATAGTGCGTAAGCAGTCGTTACTACTTCTTTTTCTATCTTAATTTTCTTCTTCCATGGAAAGTAACCATCTTTGGCAATCTTCACATCGAACTCCCCAGGAGACAAGCTTATTGCATTATTGGTAGCGGAAGTGAGATGATTATTAATATAAATGCCTGCCCCATCGGGTTGACTTGTTGCTGCCAGAAGTCCGTTAACAGAAATTTCTATTTTGCCTTTTTCGAAATTAAAAATATACCCCTTTCCATAAAAAATAAATCCAAGAGTGGTCAAAAGCAGGAATAGAAAAGTAGATATGTATATTATTATTTGTTTCTTCATGGAATCTAATTATATAGAGAAAAAGAAGCCCTTGCAAGAGAAAGAGGGGAGAGCTATAATGGAAAATATTAATGGCCAAATAATTTTTTGATATATTAATAATATATTTTGATATGTTTTCAGGCAAAAGAATTGGAATAGATCTTGGTACTGCCAATACGCTTGTTTATTTGGTAGGCGAAGGAATTGTTCTTAATGAACCTACAGTTGTTGCTGTTACTGCTGAAGAGAATAGAGTTGTTGCTGTAGGCCGCGAAGCTAAAGAAATGTTAGGCAGAACTCCAGGCAATATTGTTGCTCTTCGTCCGTTAAGAGATGGTGTTATTGCAGATTACACAATAACAGAGGCGATGCTTTCTTACTTTATTGATAAAGCGGTAGGCAAGTCTCGCTTTTTTAAACCAGAAGTTATGGTATGTATTCCATCCGGAGTTACTCAAGTAGAGCGTCGCGCAGTATTGGATGCGACAATGGCCGCAGGCGCAAAGATAGCATATTTAATTGATGAGCCTTTAGCGGCCGCAATCGGAGCAAAAATCCCAATCGCTCAAGCAGCAGGACATATGGTAGTTGATATTGGGGGAGGCTCTACTGAGTCTGCAGTTATTTCTCTAGGAGGAGTAGTGGTTCATAATTCTGTTCGGGCTGGGGGCAATAAAATAGATGAGGCAATAGCAAGCTATACGAAAAAGAAATTCAATCTTCTTGTTGGAGAGCGGACTGCCGAGGCGATAAAAATTGCAATAGGCAATGCATTGATAGAACATAAAAAGTTAGATGGGGGAAAAGAAAGTGTTGCGAAAATGGAAATTAGAGGCAGAGATACAATAACAGGTTTGCCAAGAACTATCGAGCTTTCAGAAATTCAGATAAATGAAGCAATTAGTCCTGTTTTGGTTCAGATAGTTGGTGCAGTTAAGGGAGTTTTGGAGCAAACTCCGCCAGAACTGGCTTCAGACATTATAGACAAAGGAGTTGTAATGAGCGGAGGAACATCTCTTCTAAAAAATTTGGATAAGTTAATGACAAAACTAACAGGAGTTCCGTGTCATGTCGCAGAAGATGCGCTTCTTTGCGTGGCAAGGGGTACTGGGGTGGCTTTGGAAAATATAGAACTTTATAAAAGAAGCATATCCAAAAAGTAAAAACTCAAAAGGCAAAAGTCAAAATTGCAAGTTAAAAGTCAAAATTTAAGAACGAAATACTTTTGAATTTTGAATTGTATTTTTGAGTTTTGATTTTTAACTTTTGACTTTATTTAAGGCTTATAATATTCTTTATTAATCCTTTAAAACCCGTGAAAAGAACAAAGAAATCCGATTTTTCACAGAACAATAGAATTATAGTATACTAGTTGGTATTTCAAATAAAACTTATCATTTATTGGCCTCGCAAGCATAAAAAATATGAGCGAATTTTGAGCATATTAAATATCCATTATGGTAGTTATGGAAAATTTTTCCTTGATCTAAGTTACCTTATAGTAATATCTTTATGATTGATAAAAAAAATATTTTGGGGGTTGGGATAACAAATATAACAAAAAATAAAGTCCTAGAGTATATTATCAAAGGCCTAGAAAATTTCAAAGAAAAATACTTTGTTGTGACCCCAAACCCCGAATTTTTGGTACTTGCAAACAAAGATTCTAAGTTCAAAAACATACTGAATAATGCCAAATTAGCCTTGGCGGATGGCATTGGAATAATTCTGGCAGGAAAAATTCTTGATAAACCATTAAAAGAGAGAATAACAGGAGTAGAGCTACTAGAAAGTCTCTGTAAGACAGTTGCAGAAAAGCCTATAACAGTGGGCTTTCTGGGGGGTGGGTATGGACTAGCAGAGAAGACTGCCAAGTGCTTGATAAAAAAACACCCCGGGCTTAAGGTTGGTTTTGTTGCCGAGGAATGGCCACAAGATGATACATATCTCAGTGGAAGATTTAAGAATAAAGGAAAAAAAATCATAAATCATAAATCGTACATCATAAATCTTCCTTCTATCGATATTCTCTTTGTTGCCTTTGGTACACCCAAACAGGAAATATGGATTAATGATAACTTAGACAAAATTCCAGTGAAAGTTGCGATTGGAGTAGGAGGAGCTTTTGATTATATAAGTGGAAGAGTGCCAAGAGCGCCTTTGTTTGTTAGACAAGTAGGGTTTGAGTGGCTTTTCCGCTTGATTGTTCAGCCGTGGCGTGTCAAACGCCAATTAGCGCTTTTGGAGTTTGTTTTTTTGGTTTTGAAAGAAAAGGTAAAAGGGGTCAAGGTCGTTGACGGTACGGACAAGAAAGCATAGTATAAAAACATGGATAGGGTTGCCTTGGGCATTCTTACAGAGTTTCTGATTAATCTTGCCGCCGGTTGGTTTGGAGCAGCAATCGTTCTTCCAATAAGATCGGAAAAGAGAAAGATTAAATTCCTTTTATTGACTGTTAATCTCTCCTGTGGTATTCTAAGTCTGGTTATAGCATATATTATAAGGAGGACTCTATGATAGCGAAAAATAAAAGAATTAACTGGGAAGACATAAATATCAAGGCAGCAATCTTTTATATGCTCTTTCTTATAGCTGTAATCCTGTTGTATATTGCCTTTGTTAAGTAACCCACGGTCCATACCCTGTCGTCATTCTCGCGAAAGCGAGAATCTGGACTCCCAGTCAAGCTGGGAATGACGGTTTTGAAATAGCTTCTTGTTTCTAAGAATTAAGACTAGAAATATTTTTTCTTGACATGCTATGATCTTAAGAGATGAGATTTTTAATATGGCATTTTACGCTTAGGCAGGAAATATACAGAATGATCTTTATTGGATTAACGGTGTTTCTATTAGTTATTTTTATCCAAAGCCTTGATCTTCTCATTGAACATGTAAAAAACAGCCCTTTCCTTGGAATACCTTATTTCCTAATTCAACTAATACGACACATTGTCACACAGTATGGTCTTGTCCTAATTGGACTGGTTGTACTTCTTTTTTGCTTGAGCGCAAGATTCATAAAATCGCGACTGCTTGCGATTTTTTACTTTGTTGTCCCTTTTCCATTCCTTTCGATAATTCTTGGTGAAGAAGAGTTTCTCCCGACTTTATTAATAGCTGGAACCTTTTTTGTATTTGGAGTTGGCATTTGGAAAAACAAAACTTGGGTGCATATAGCTGCTTTAGTTTTTAATGCTATCCTTTTAGTAGGAGCAGCATTTTTATTTAGTCGTATAGCTAATACTCCTTGTGAAGGATTGGGATGTATTGGAATTGGAATTGTATGGATTTTATCTCTCTACATTGTAGGTTTTACACTGTTAACCTCACCTTTTCTTTGGTACAACATCCGAACAAAAGACAATGCTGGAGTAAACAAGAAAATAATATGGGAAGCTATTGTTGTCGAGATAATTATACTATCGATAGTTGGAGTCATGTTTGCTCCGTCGTACCTTGATCAAAGTAGTAAAGTAGCGCAGCACAGATCTATTCATCAGCCTAGGTGGAATCGCGAGAGACTAGAAAGAGAAAGAGCGATTGAGGCAGCAGTAAAAGATCGTCTAATATTATATCCATCATATCTTCCGATGGGATGGGAAAAAGTGAGTGAGTCTTTAGACAAAATACAATTCGAAAAATACGGAGTAGACAGGCAGGTGTTGCAAGTAAAGCAGTCAAGTAGATCTTCGTTGGAAGCTAAATCTAGGGAAGATCTATGGTCAGATGTTAGTCGGTGGAAAGAGCAGGCAGAGGTATTGGTGAATGGAAGGCCTGCTCGTTATGCAACATGGCGCACGGCAGCTTGTACGATTTCTAACGAGATCCGTGAATTGTGGTGGTACGATGATGAAATATTTCGCTCTCTATATTGTTCTTGTCCATGCACGCTTTCAAAAAGCGAATTGGCTAGAATTGCTGAATCTATGAAGTCAGCAAAATGAGCTGATTTGAACCACAGTCATCACAAAAAAAACCGCTCGGGGGGAAGTTTGTAACAGCAGATATCTTAATTATGGTTTTAATATATTTGGATATAGTTTATTCTGAGTGCCTATCTTTATTTTGGAACTGAAGTTACGAAACAGCGGGCTTTGGCATTCAAGCTTTTGGTTTTAGAGAAGAGATTTAGATTGATTAGGTTCCCCAAAACTTAGCGACCCTTGCATCAGAAAGAAATCCAATATTTGCAATCTAGTGTAATGTTTGATATAGTTGCGTCAAAAATAATCTCCTTATGGTTCTAGAACGCGGGCTTAGAATGGCAAGAGTACATCCAGACAATCAAGATCCGGTCAAACTAAGAGCAATTCAAGTGGCAGAAGATCTATTATTAGGTGCTGGAGTGACTGATCCCCAAGATGGTGTTTTGGCGCCAATGATCGAAGCCAACGAAACACAAGAGCTTATATTAGATCTTCCTCTGTATAGATATTATCCAGACAGAGGAGGAGTTCTTGTTAGGAAAAAAGACAAGAGAATAGTTGATCTAAGCCTTAGAGAAAATATTGTTCTTGAGATGCTTGCGCGAAAAGCAGCACTAAAAGCAGTAGGAAAAGCAGATGGTATTGGTAGGTCTGAAGAGTTCGTTCCTGTTTTTGGTGAAGTGTGGGTGGATGATATATTGAAACATAATATCAAGAACTTGAGACACAGACTTGGAGATGAAAAAGTAGGAGGGGAATTTAGTGCTATACAAACAGTATTTAATGTAGGATATGTTTTGCTAGCGGTACCATATATAGAGCATGATAAGACAAAGTTACAGCCAGAAGCTACTATATATGAAAGCGGGCAAGACCATGTCGGGCAAACACAAGAATCAAACAAAGAGTTTGTATATATTCATAGTAGTGGTTTTGTGTACAACAGAGAAAGAGGGAGTGTAATAGTAGATGGCAAAGAGACTTTTTTAGGATTCGTACAAAAAATGCTGCTTGAGGCATTTATACGAAATGAGAACAAAATCATATCAGGCGAAAAGTTAATCCAAGGAACCGGGCTTAAGGAAAAAAATCCTTTATCAATAAAAACTCAGGTAAAAATATTAAGACGAACACTTAAAGACAAAATGCCAGAAGGAGAAAATAATTTTACTATTATACGATATGCACATAAAAGGGGCTATATATTGGTTGAACCCGAGAGACTATAATCCGAGAGATTTTGATATTGACAGAAAATAAATTATGTTATAATACCCCCAATGAGAATTTTGTATCTCCAAACATTTCCTTTGTTTGGGTCTGGTTCGGGAACATACGCTAGAGAATTGGCCAAAGAAGTTGCAAAACGCCACGAAGTCGCAATGGTTGTTCCTGACAAAAGAAAAATTAACAATGTCAAAATGTATCCTATTAATCTTCCGGTTAAGATTTCTTTCACAGGACATCCAGAATGGCCTAACTCAAAACTCTATACAAAAGTTGGGGGAAAAGATCTTTCTTTAAATTATCTTTCGTATTTTACAGCAATAGTTAACGCAGTTGATAGTTTTAATCCGGACATCATTCATGTTCATCATCTGATGCCTCTTACATGGATCGCCCGTTTTATTAAAATTGCATACGGGCTTAATTTTTTGGTAACAGTTCACGGATCAGAGCTCCCGACTCTTCAAAATGACAAGCGCTATCCCTATTTAACATCAGAGGCTCTTCATAAGGCTGTAAGAATTGTTCCTAATAGTTTTTGGACACGAGAGTGGACACAAAAGATATTGGGCAATGATTTTAAAAGACAAATGAGAGTAGTGCCCGGCGGAGTAGATGTTGATCTTTTCCCAGCAGAAATGGATACAAAAGAGGTTGATAGAAAGTACAAGCTAACAGGCAAAAAAATAGTTTTGTTTTCGGGAAAACTTACAAAATATAAAGGAGTGAAATATCTTATTCAAGCGGCAAGAAAGATTGATGGCTTGGTTGTTATTGTGGGAGATGGACCGGAAAGGGTGAATCTAGAAACACTGGTTGCGAATTTGAAATTAAATAACGTAAAATTTTTAGGCTATATTGGCAATCACCATCTTATCAATCTATATTATAGAGCAGATGTATGCGTGGTTCCAAGCGTTTGGGATGAGCCGTTGGGACTTGTGGTTTTGGAAGCAATGGCAACCAAGACTCCAGTTGTTGTTACCAGAAAAGGAGGAATTCCTCTTATGGTAAAAGATGGATTTAATGGGTTTTTTGTGAGACCTCGCAACTCAAAAGAAATAGCCCAAAAAGTAGATCTTCTTTTGTCAAACGAGGTTTTGAGAAAAAAAATGGGAGAACGCGCCCGCCAAACTGTTCTTGAACGCTTTACTTGGGGTAAGATTGCCGAGCGTTTTGAAAGCATGTACCTAGAATTTAAGAAAAAGGAAAAAATAATTCCTCCTCCAAAAATAGTGTAAATAGTTTATACTAAAGAAATGCGAGTTGCTATCTTAGGTTCAGTTGCGCTTCCGGTTCCGCCGCCTTTTCAAGGAGGAACTGAATGGATCGCATATTATCAAGCCATTGGTTTAGCTAAAAAAGGTCATCAAATTCTGCTTTTTGCTGCAAAAGGAACTAAAGAAAGCTTTTTGGATTCAAAAGTTGAAGTAATTGAGGTTGGAGGAGGAGACGTGGTCTCAGGCAGTAGTAGAGAGAAAAAAATCGACCCTCAGCTTATAGAAGGTTCTCGAAAATTAAGACTCGAAGTAGTTTATCTTGCACAAGTGTCTCAAAAATTGATTGATTATAAGGATTCATATGATCTTATTCTTAACAATATGAGGGGAGAGGCTGTATTTTTGCCAATCGCAAAACTTTTGAATAAGCCGTTTGTTAGCGTTATGCATCTTAATCTTTTTCCTGAGCTCGCAGAACTTTTTAAGACGTTTAAGCCGAATATAATAACCA
>JBBTXK010000164.1:0-8127 GCA_038062315.1 Patescibacteria group bacterium | reverse complement strand
TCAGTAACGCGCAAAGAAAAGAATTCCCCGCCCTAAACTATCTTGCGACTGTTTACAATTGCGTAGACGTTAAGAAATTTTCATTCAATCCAAATCCCAAGGATTATTTATTAATGATGGGTACTATTGGCCGGCACAAAAATCAGAAAGAGGCAATTGCGGTTGCTAAAGAGCTTGGTATGAAATTAATTTTGGCAGGTAAGATTCGCGATCAGGATTATTTTGAGGAATTGAAAAAAGATATTGATGGAGAACAAATCAAATATCTTTCTGAGATTGGATTTGAAGAAAAATTAAAACTCTACCAAAACGCAAAAGCATTTATATTTCCTATTAATTGGGAGGAGCCATTTGGTCTTGTTATGATTGAGGCTATGAGCTGCGGCACTCCGGTAGTTGCATTCAATAGAGGGGCAGTAAGTGAGGTATTAAGAGATAATCTGACTGGCTACATAGTAGATAATCATAGTCAGATGGTTGAGGCTGTCAAGAAAATTGATTCAATAAATAGGGAAGCCTGCAGAAAACACGTTGAAGAAAATTTCAGCGTTTCAAAAATGGTTGACTCATACGAACATACTCTGTTATCATTAGGTAATAAATGAGAATTGCTGTTGTTGCTCCTTCGGTTTACATGTCGGAAAAGACCTATCCTGAAAGAATCTTTGCTCCTCGTACAGTGGCTCTTCAGCTTGTTAACGGTCTGGTAGAGAAAGGACACGATGTTACCCTTTTTTCAGCCCCGGATATAGAGACAAAAGCAAAACTCGTAGGCGGATCAGTAGATCTTTTGAAAGGAAATTTATTAAGAGATAAGTATTTAGATAGAGAGATATTAATGGAGTATAGACTTCAATCCGGAATAGAGTGCCGTGCTTTCTATACTCTTGATCTTATGGGAAAAGCACTTCAGGAAAACAGAAAGCAAAAGTTTGATATTATCCAAACAGATGATCCCCTATTCCATCCATTAACGGAGCTATCAAATTCAGCAGTTTGTTTTATCTTTCATGATCCTCTTCCCCGCAGGAAATCGCTAGATTTTTGGTTTTTAAATAGATATAAACAGCACAATTTTATTTCAATCAGTATGGCTCAAAGGAGAGGGGAGCCAACACTGAATTTTGTTGGGAATGTCTATCATGGATTAGATCCTAATTCGTATCAAGCAACTTTTGAGAAGGGCAGTTACCTTGCTTATTTTGGTCGTCTATTAGTTCAAAAGGGTCCAGATATTGCTATAAAGGTGGCGAATGAGACAGGAGATTATCTTAAAATTGCCAGCGATAAGACACACTTTAACACAGAATTTGTTAAAAATAAGGTTCTTCCCTACGTTGATGGAGATAAAATTGTGCATGCGGGATTTTTTGTTACTTCAATGGAAAAAAATAATTTTCTGAATAAAGCAAAAGCTTTAATGCTTCCTATTCTTTGGGACGAACCGTTTGGTCTGGTTATGATAGAGGCAATGGCATGTGGAACACCTGTTATAGCATATAATAGAGGGAGTGTGTCTGAGATAGTAAGAGATGGTGTGACTGGTTTCATTATAGATCCAGATAATGAAGATCGGCCGGGAAAAGGGACGTGGGTTATTAAAAAACAAGGAATCGAAGGTTTGGTCGAGGCAATAAAAAGAATAGAAGAGATAGATAGAAGAGCCTGCAGAAAGCACGTTGAAGAAAATTTCAGCGTTTCAAAAATGGTTGAGGGATACGAAAAAATATATAATCAAATATTAAATAAATCTTTATGAGCGACTTGAGAGTTCTTATGGCAGGTTATGAAATAGCCCCTTTTTATAAAAGAGGAGGGTTGGGTGACGTAATGGCTTCACTTCCAAAAGCTCTGACAAAGGAAGGATTAGACGTTCGTATAGTAGTTCCTCATTATGCGGCAATAAGGAAAGAGCTTTTGGGAAGCGAAAAAAGAATAGGGCAGTTTTATATTCATTTCGGAAAAGGAGAAGAAGAGATAGGAGTATACAAAACTTATCTTCCAGATACTAAAATTATAGTTTATTTTTTAAGCAATAAACCAAATTTAGCCTATTTAAATAGGAGAGGCAGAAATAAAAAAATAGATCAGTTTGCATTTTTTGACTTGGCTGTTTCTCATTTTGTTCCTTATCTTTCTAAAGAACAATCTTGGGAGCCCAAAGTTGTTCATTGTAATGATTGGCAAACAGCTCTTGTCCCTCTTATTCTTAAGAAAAAAGTCAGTCTTAATTTGCCAACAATTTTTACAATCCACAATCTTAATTATCAGGGGAAGGGATCGCTTAAAGTTTTAGATTTATTACATATAAAAGATGAAGACACAAGAGAAATTAAAAGAGGAAAACCAGTGACAGAGATTAATGTTCTAGGGGAAGGAATTATACACGCCACAAAAGTTTCAACTGTTTCTCCAACATATGCAAAAGAAATTGTAGAGGATTATGATAGCGATCCAATACACTACTTTTTGAAAAGAAGGGAAAAAGAAAGGGGAGTAAAGGATGAGGTTATAGGTATATTAAATGGCATTGATTATGATATTTGGAATCCCAAATTAGATGAGGAAATATTTCATAAGTACGATATAGACAATTGCGAAGATGGCAAAAGAAACAATAAGGAAGATCTTTTGAAAACATTATCCTTAGACAACAGACCTACATTCTGCTTCATAGGCCGTATGGCAAAACAAAAAGGAATAGATTTACTGGTGAAAGCAGTTAAAAGACTCAGTAAAGTTGATTTTAATCTAATATTCTTAGGAACAGGTGATCCGAATATAGAGAAAAGCATTATGCGGATTTCAAAATCTTACCCCTCAAATATAAAGGGAATTTTTTCCTATGATGAAGACATTGCTCATAAATTATATGCAGGATCTGATTTTATTATAATTCCTTCTCATTACGAACCATGTGGGTTAATTCAAATGGTTGCTATGAAATATGGAACCATCCCTTTGGCTTCAGAAACAGGCGGACTTAAGGACTCTATCGCCAGTGGCAAAAATGGAATACTCTTTAAAAAAAACTCTGTTTCTTCTTTAATTAAAGCTCTAAAGGAAGCTCTACTAATTTACAATAATCCAAACAAGCTTAAGTCTATTCTTGTCTCGGCTATGAAAACTGATTTTTCTTGGGATAAAAGCGCTATTTTGTATAGAAAGCTTTATGAGAGGCTACTTAGGGAAAATAATGTATAGGTGAAATATGGCTGATTTTGAATTCGGTTTGTTAAATAAGGAATTTATGTTAGAATGAATCCATGATGAAACAAGATTCAGGACTGAATAGAGAGAAACTATTATATATTTTCAAGCTTTATCCTCAAGTAAAGCTGGTTTATTTTTTTGGTTCGAGAGCAAGAGGAGAGAATGCGCCAATAAGTGACTACGATTTTGCAGTTTATCTTAGTGAAAAGGACAAAAAGAAAAGGTTTGAGCTTAAGTTGATTTTAATGGCTAAATTGTCGCATTTCCTTAAAACAGATGCTGTAGATGTTGTTATTTTAAATGATGCGGAAAGTCCTGAGTTAAAATTCAGCATTGTAAAAGAAGGTAGACTTCTCTATGAGCAAGAACCGTATAAAGTATTGCTTGAACCTCGCATCTTGAACGAATACTTTGATTTTATTTACGGTCTTCGTCAGTATGGGCTTACAAAAACATGAGCAACCTTTCTGTTATTGAAACAAAAATTAGCCATATCCAAAAATATTTGAAGCTTCTAGAACGCTACAAAAAGTTTCCCCAAAAAGAAATAGAGGACAATCCAGATCTTAAGGGAGCTGTGGAACGCTATCTGTATCTTGTTGTACAGGCAACACTTGATTTGGGAGAAGCAATTATTGCATTTAAGGAATTCAGAAGACCTGGGACATATACAGATGTGTTCTACATTTTGCATGAAAGAGAATTTATTTCAAAAGATCTTTCAGAAAAGCTGATTAACATGACCAAGTTTAGAAATGTTATAGCGCATGATTATGAAAAAGTCGATTTTGGAATCGTCTACGATGCTCTTTACAATCGGTTAGTGGACATAGAGGACTTTACAGGGGTTGTTAAAAGTAATCTTAAATTGTAGCAGAGTCATTTTGTGGAAAATCTCATGGAAAAACAAAACCAACAACCAAAACTAAATCAAGAGTTTAAGCAGGCTACTCGCGAGAGGCCAACGCGACAGAAAAGCAAGAGAATAAAAATAGCCCTCCTCGCGCTCGCGGCTGTGTTTGCTATTCTTGTCGCCGGCGGGAGTTTGCTGTTGAAAGTATTTCCGGGACAACCCCTGATCCCACCTGCTGTGCAGCAAGCTCCTTCGATAGAACGTATTGTACCAAATGAAGCGCCCATTGGCGCAGAGGTTTCTGTTATTGGATCTGGCTTTACTCCAACCAAAAATTCTATTCAGTTTGGATATGGGGAGTTGTTGGACACCATCGATAATAATCTTACCTCTTCTGATGGAAAGAGAATAACATTTACACTTCCATCAGGCTTTAGCGGTTGCAATGCGAAGGGGTGTTTTGATGTTGCAACTCGACCTGTTCCCGGGCAAACCTACGAAGTTGCAGTCGTCAACGCCAACGGCACGAGTAACCGTGTGAAATTCACTGTTGCTAAAGATACAATATCAAGTGAAATAGATACCTCCACCTGGCAAACCTACCACAATGATGAGTTTGGGTTTGAGGTAAAGTATCCTGCATGGTGGGTTAAAGATATAGACGCTGTAAATCTTGTAAATCCTGAGTCTGGGTCTTCGTTTCAAGTAACAAAAAATGGCAATCCAGATAATCTTTCTCTTGATGAATGGTTTAAACAAGCAGTATTGATAAGCGGTAGACCTACAGCAAAGGCTGGTGCCGAGCGAATCACGATAAACGCAATACCTGCCTATAAGTTGGAAACTAAACTTGCGCCGCCAAACCCATTATTTGAGGTGGTCGCAATTGCTAATAGTCAAGGTGATATCTTTTCGATCTACGCATATTACAAGGTTCAAGAGGACGCCGAAACCCTCAAGCAAATCCTCTCCACGTTTCGGTTCTTCATAGGTTGGAGAGAAAAAGTTTCAATAGATTTGCCAGAGAATTGGGTTGTTGAAGGTAAAGAGATTCGTGATAACAAAGTAAATAGAAAGATCGTGGCTAGGGTACATCCAGATACAAATTACTGTTCTGAGAGCAGTAGAGATGCTGATAACATATCTACAGAAAAAAAGAACATAGGCGGTTTTCCGTTTACTATTGTCTTAACCAGAATTGATGATGGTCACAAACCTCTCTATATGAGGGCTGATTATTGTATTACACAAGGCAACAACTCGTTCACTATCTCATTTTTTGATTATAATAACTCAAGTAACAAGCTAACTGCAGCCAATGCTAAACTGTTTGACCAAATCCTCTCCACGTTTCGGTTTATTGAATAGCACGTATATGCTATACTTTCCTTATGCAAAGCTTTCGAAGCGTTCTTGAAGAAATAGACAAACTATTTCAAGCGTATAGAGCAAAGCGCCCGCTCGGAGAACAGGAAGGAGAAGCTCGATACGAAAAGTTGCGACTCGAGTGGACATATAACTCCAATGCCATTGAGGGCAACTCTCTTACTCTAGGAGAGACAGCTTTTTATTTACGCGAAGGTTTAACTTCGGAAGGCAAGCCCCTTATTGATTACTTGGAGGCAAAAAATCACGCGGAAGCGATTGATTGGCTTTTTGAAATTGTCAGACAGAAAAAGCCCATCACAGAGGGTTTTATTAAAGACCTCAATGCGCTATTGCATAAAGGAATTACCGAGCGGCCAGCGCGTGGAGCAGGTGGCAATATGGTGATGAGAAAAATTACCCCAGGAGCATATAAACTCCAGCCCAATCACGTGCTTACTCTTTCTGGAGAAATTCATTATTATGTAGAGCCGCTGCAAGTCCCAGGAGAGATGGAGAAGCTTGTGCATCTGATCAATAACCAAGAGGGGGAAAAGCGCCCAGTAGAGCTTGCTTCAATTGCTCACTATGAGATTACACGCATCCATCCTTTTGACGATTGTAACGGAAGAGTGGCAAGACTCCTATTAAATCTTATTCTTATGCAAGCCGGATATCCTCCTCTTGTTATTAAAATGGAAGAGCGACGAGCTTATCTGGAATACCTAGAAAAGGCAGACAAAGGCGACAAGGAGCCTTTTTATTTGTTTATCGCAGAACACGTGAAGCAAACGTTATAGGGTAAGTAATATTATGGAACAGCAAAGCCAACAACCAATCCAAGAAAAAATAGAGAACAAAATTCCGATTAAAACCAATTGGAAACTTTTTGCGACTGTTACGCTCGTCGCCGTCGTCGTTTCCGTCGGCGGAATTTTGCTTCTGCGCGGCACAATTCCTGCGTCAATCGTTCAAACTACTCCGTCAACCTCGCCGAGTCCTAACGGACCCGTGCCATCGCCGCAACCTCAAACTCTCAATACCTCCACTTGGCAAACCTACCGCAACGACGAGTTTGGGTTTGAGGTGAGGTATCCGAACTATTTTACCATACACATGCAAACACTTAGAAGTTTTAAAGCTAAATCTTCTCATTTTGATTGGTTGGAGCTGACGTTGCATCCTCAACAACTTGATGGATTTCGGTATATCAATGCAACAGGAAGTTTTAGTTTTCGATATAACGCACCGCAGGATAGATGGATACCTTTGCCTTCAGATGTTTCCCAGGCACTTGCCCCTGAAAAGAAACAAGTTGACAATCTTGTTTTTTATGTAGCACCTATAGGAGATGCAGCAGTGAGCGGAGAAAAAATTTTCTTAGAAGATCCTCAAAAGAGGTTTGTTATAGAGTTGGCTCTCTATAGTAACAAATCTTATCGTGATTGTATTAGCCCTTGTCCTGAACAAAAACCATATAGCAGCAATGAAACGCTTAACCAAATCCTCTCCACATTTCGGTTTGTGCCATAAAAGACATAAATACGCAATAGATTTTAATAAAGAAATCTTATATAATCTTATATAGTTAGAATATAAGATTCTTAAATCGGCTATGGAAAATAGATTTGACAAACGATTACAAAATATTCCCCAAGAGATTTGGACTCTTGTAGCTCAAATAGAGGAGCTAAAAGGTCGATGGATAGGCGGGGCGAAATTAAACCCGCAAGCTCTGGGTAGACTTAAAAGATCAGTTTTAATTACCTCAACAGGCGCGTCTACCCGCATCGAAGGCGCTCGGCTCTCTGATGAAGATGTCGAAAAGCTCATGCGAGGAATCCAAATTCAAAAATTTCCAGATCGTGACAAACAAGAGGTGAGGGGATATTATGAGCTTTTGCAAAATGTATTTGATTCATGGCAACAGACTAAATTTTCAGAAAATACGATAAAGCATTTCCATAAAGAACTCTTAAAACATGTATCGAAAGATGAAAGGCATAGAGGCAGTTACAAGAAGCAAGAAAATAAGGTTTTTATGATTGATGAAAGAGGCGAATCTGTCGGCGTATTGTTTGATACCACGCCAGCCTATCTTACTCCAAAAGAAATGCAAGAACTTGTGGAGTGGACAGATCAAGCTTTACAAGAGAAAAAGCATCAGCCTCTTTTTGTAATAGGCAACTTTCTTGTTGAATTTTTAAAAATCCATCCTTTTCAAGACGGCAATGGTCGCCTCTCACGCATTCTTACCAATCTCTTACTACTCAAAGCGGATTATCTGTATATGCCTTATATCTCTCACGAAAAGCTTATTGAAGATAATAAACCTGATTACTACATGGCTTTGCGAAAAAGCCAAAACACATTTGGAACTGACAGAGAGAATATCATTCCATGGTTTGAGTTTTTCTTGAATATCTTACATAAACAATCTCAACTAGCAGTTGATTTGTTATCAAAAGAAAACATTGAGAAACTTCTTTCCCCAAAGCAGCTTGCCGTATGGGAGTATATTCAGAAAACAAACGAAGCAACACCCGCTGAAATTTCAAAAAACGCAAATGTTGTTCGTCCGACTGTTAACCAAGCTCTAGGCAGGCTTTTACAGCTTAAAAAAATCGAACGCTTGGGTCTTGGCAGAAGTACGCGGTATCGTGTGCTGAAGTAATTTTGTAATTTACTAACAACAT
>JBBTXK010000163.1:0-2204 GCA_038062315.1 Patescibacteria group bacterium | reverse complement strand
CTACTCAAATGATAGAAATTCCTAAAACCTCTAGAAGACATAGAAGTAGAATGAAGATAACAGGCATGCCTCTTACAAAGCAAGGAGATTACATATTTCAAGTAAAAATTAAAGAAGAAGGAGCAGATGATTTTCGACTCGTTTCCGAACTTCCGTTGGAGGTAAAAATCAATTTACAAAAACCCCAAGTAAAACCTCAAGTCAAGAATTAACATAAAACTATGAGTCATTCTTTATATTTTAATAGTTTCCAGTATATAAATAAAACTGGAATAAGAAGTATCTGGATAATAAGTAAGCCTTTTGCAGGAGAAAGAATATCGGCAACAAATCCCAAAAGAAATGCTACCATGGCATAGAATAAGTTACCAGCAAACGCATCTAGAGATCCCATTGTTGTTCTTTGTTCATCTCGAAATTCTTTCTGAAGCAGTGAGTTTTTGGCAACAGACGTTACTCCGTAGAAAAGAGATGTTGACGACATAAGAAGAGGCGATAGTATTGTTGGAAATGCGGATGGAATACTGAAAGGATTTAAATCTGAACGTTTTGCAATATTTAACCATAAATTTTTGTCTATTTGTTTAAAAGAATTAAATAATAATCCCATACCTGCCTCGAGGCGTAAAGGATAATGCATCCTGTAATCATTGAGATAAAACCAAGTAGATTTTTTTTCTTTCCGGTAAGTCGTTCCGTCAGAAAATCCTCACGCTCTCGAAAAATAAATGTAACCAAATTATATAACGGAAATAATAACCTTAGAAAAAGTCTAGAGCCATAGGTATACGTAATATCTTTTTTAAAAAATACTATCCTAAATCCTATAAGTAGAAACATTAATCCTAATATCAAAAGCAGAATAACTGTTGAAAGAATATCTAAATACACATATTATAAGTATAGCATCTTAAAAATTCCATCTCAAGAACAGCGGCAAGTGCCAAGATAAAAAACGATTGTCCAATTGCATAAAAAACCGAATATACGACAGATGATATTCCGCCAAGAATGACAGTTTTTCTCTTGCCGATAAAATCTGAAAAAATGCCAGTTGGTATTTCAAATAGAGAAGAAGAGAGCATAGCTATAGAGAAAACGCTCATTCCAAGAGCAAAAGAACCAGATACATTGGCAAAATATATAATGGCAATTGGAGAATAAAACTTAAGATCTGTGAAAAAATTAAACCACGTCAATATTTTAATGTTCTTATGAACGACCATACTTAGGATTATAACGAATTCTCAAGCATCTTGTGGAGGCGTTTCCAGAATTATTCCTTGTCTTTATTAAAATATTTTCTTAGCATTAATTTTAGAGTTTGTTTGCCAGGATTTGTTTTGAAATAGTGTTCTTTGCATCTTCGTTTTAGGTCAGAAGTTGATCCAATATATAACTTCCCATCTTTAAGAGATCTAAGAACGTAGACATAGTACATTGTGGCATGCCATGAAGTATGCGCGACTTCAAATCAAAGCACGAGCTTCGACTTTGAACGGCGCTTAACTTCATGGCAGGGCTGCCAGGACTCGGACCTGGAAAGAACGTTTTGGAGACGTTCGTGATACCGTTTCACCACAGCCCTACACCTGGATTTTATCAGATTTTGTTGAGAAATAAAAATTATAAATTATTTCAATTTCTCTGTTTCTTTGTGTTCTTGAATCTTTCGGCAGTGATTGCAATACTTCTTAAGCCTGAGCTTATCAGGCGTATTTATTTTGTTGCGAGTTGTTATATAATTTCTGTTTTTGCAAACAGAGCAAAAAAGTGCAATTTTAACTCTTTGTTCTCCTTTTGATGGCATAAGTTTCCTCCTTCCTTGCCCGCCAAAGCCTTGGCGACGGCGGGTCTCTTCTGAGCCGACAGTGGGAATCGGACCCACACTCAAGTCATTACCAATGACTCGTTTTTCCACTAAACTATGTCGGCCAAATGGGACAAAACCTACGGTTTTTTCCCAACGATTTTCCCTTAGATGTTTCGCGAAATCGGGACTCCTGAGGCAACGATTTCGCGTTATCTTAGTCTGTTAAATAAAGTTTTTACTTAGTGCTGAGGGAGGGAATTGCACCCCCGGAGTCCTTTCGGACGTGTGGTCTACAGCGAAGTGCGATTGCTACTCTGCCACCTCAGCTTAATCTTTTCCTGAGCCGTCTATCGGACTTGGACCGATGACCTGCTGTTTATCCCAGAAAAAT
>JBBTXK010000162.1:0-7490 GCA_038062315.1 Patescibacteria group bacterium | reverse complement strand
TTCATTCCATTTTAACTTTATACCAAATTGCGCCGACTGATCCGGTCTATCTCTACCGTAATCAGAATAAGAAGACAAAGTAATGCCTCCCACTATTGAGACCAACTCCTCAGATAGTCTGGGGAATTCACTTTTTGCAAAATATGCCTTTGCTTGTTCTAGCTCTCTATGATACCTCTCCGATTCTTCAGTTTCTATTTTTCTTCTTTTTCCTTCAGCTTGAGCTAGCAACGTCCTTCGTTGTTCTTCTCTTGCTCTAGCAAATTTTTGGGCATCTTCCAATTCTTGAGCTCTTAATGCTTTTTGTCTTCTTAAATCTTCTATAAATCCCATACGCACACATTATACACCCTATGGAGCCTCATGCACAAACCCATAGTGCTAATACTTGCTGAGGCGAACATCCCGCCGAAGTCCGCCAGCTGGCGGGCGAAGGAGGATAGTCGATTTTGGCGAATTTACCCAATTTCGAAGTATTGACAAGAGACTATAGTTGTGTATAATAATTGTGTATGCAAACACAACGTATCAACATTAGCTTACCTATCAACATTATTAAGCAATTGCAAATAGCCGTTCCTTTTGGGAAACGCAGTCGTTTTATTACAAAAGCCCTATCTGAAAAATTGAGAAAAAAAAGAAATATAAAAAAAGAGCTTATAAAAAGTCTTAAGGCAAATCGTAAATTCGATGAGGCTGTTATGAATGAGTGGTCGGTAACCGAGGTAGAAGGATGGCCAGAATAAAGAGAGGGGATTTGTGGACTGCGGATCTTCGCCCAGGACAAGGCCTTGAGGTTTCTAAAAAAAGGCCATGTTTAATCGTCTCCAATAACGCTGTTAATGACATATCTCCTACAGTCGTTATAGTTCCATTGTCATCGCAGGCTTATAAAATCTTAGGGCCAGAAAGATTATTTATCGCAAAGAAAGAAAGCAGGCTTGCAAAAGACTCAGTCATTCTAGTTACGCAGATAAGAGCAATTGACAAAACTCGACTAATAAAACTAATTAGCTCTGTCTCTAATGACAAGCTTAAAGAAGTCGAAGATGCAATAAAGATTGTCCTTGATCTAACAGGAGAAAATTATTTACAGTAATGAAAATAACGAATAGAAGGGCGTTTTATGATTATCGGATTTTGGAAAGGTTTGAGGCCGGAATAAATCTGTATGGAGCCGAGGTCAAGGCTGTTCGTTTGGGCCACGCAGATTTAACAGGAAGCCATGTCAGGATCTTGGGATCTGAAGCATATTTGATAAATGCAAAAATATTCCCCTATGAGTATTCAAGGCCAGAAGGATATGATGAGAGGCGCACCAGAAAGCTTCTTCTTCATAAAAGAGAAATTATTGCTCTCAAATCCAAAGCCGAGGGCCAAAACTTGACGATTGTTCCTGTCTCCCTGTACACAACAACACATCTTATCAAAGTCGAACTTGCCTTGGCAAAAGGCAAGAAAGAGTTTGACAAAAAACAAGCGATCAAAAAGAAGGACATTCAAAGAGAAATAGAGCAGGAGCTTGAGGAAAGAGGCTAACTTGAGGCTATTTGTGGTCTTGACTTTATGAGTGAATTTGGTACAATA
Source organism: Patescibacteria group bacterium (assembly GCA_038062315.1). Classification (GTDB taxonomy): domain Bacteria; phylum Patescibacteriota; class Microgenomatia; order Levybacterales; family UBA12049; genus JACOXT01. The sequence continues at coordinate 5,903 of JBBTXK010000162.1, read as the reverse complement.
CTGATCTTGGGGATGCAATGATTCGACAAGAATGCACTTTAAAAAACAGCAAGCCGACCATGATTGAAAGTCGTTAAATTCGATCAAAGTTAAATGCTAACGATGCAAATCGTAGCGGTCGCTTTGCATACGCATACGCGTAAGTAAAATGATCTGTTTATAGAGTCTTTTCTCAATGGGACTTTATAAGCAAAAACACAGTTGAGAAAGAGATTAGGAAAGTTGGTTTTTGTCCTTATCGAATTTATAAACCTTGACGCTACTTATTCTTGTTGATTAGAAAAAAATAGCGTGACTCAAAATAATCAACTAAGCTTGTAGAAGTTTTTAACGTAAATTCTTGGACGCCGAGTCACTCTCGGCCATCTCCACACTAGCCTCCTTAACGGGAGGCTTTTTCTTAGCTGGGTAGATCTCTTGAGTTTATGGTAAAATCAAAAGATGCGCAAAAAGCACATGGCTCTTAGTTTTGTAAGTATCTTAGGCCTAATTGCTTTACTTCTGACTATTGTTTTATTCAATCCTTATTACCTAAATTCAACACTTGAGCTTGCATCTGAGCATCTTTTTATTGGCGCTGTTATTCTTATAATTATAAGGGTAATAGGCATGATTATACCTATTGTTCCTGGAGGAATAGTGTCCTTTGCAGTAATTCCAATATTTGGCTGGCTTGTAACTTATATTTGTACCGCAATTGGAATATTTTTAGGAACGTCTATCGCGTTCTCTCTCGCTCGAAGATACAAAGAACCATTAATAGCAAGATTTGTCTCTTTAAAAAGAATCCATGAGCTTGAAAAAGAAATATCGGGAAAAAAGGAGTTTATCGCGATTCTTGCTTTTAGACTATTTACAGTGCCTGTTGTTGATATTTCAAGTTATATAGCAGGCTTTACAAAAATAAGCTATAAAAAGTTTGCCGCCGCAACATTACTCGCGACTCTTCCGGAAACATTAATATTTTACTTTGGCGAAGAGTTATCCAAAAGACTTTTTGGCAAGAGCCTATTCATCACAGTTATTGCAATGTTGATTATTGGATCAATTTATCTTATTATTAAAAGATACCGATTTAAATTGAAGGGTAAACTTTAGTCGGCAAATATTTTATGGTTATTGCCCATAGGGGTTACAGTAAGCTTGCGAAAGAAAATACAATTCTGGCTTTTGAAAAAGCCATTTTGGCGGGAGCAAAAGGAATAGAGTGCGATCTCAGATTGACAGCCGACGAGCAAGTTGTAATTTACCACAACAAAAAAATAGTAGTCGATAATAAAAAAATTAAGATCTCCAAACACTCCATTAGTGAGCTTGAAGATATTTGCAGATATTCCGGGCATGAGCTTTTAGTTTTGGATGAACTTTTTGAATATGTAAAACAAAAGCAGGCAAAGTTTTTCTTGGATCTTAAGTCTTCCTCCCCTACCTTGGTAGAATCTATTACCAAAAAAATTAAAGAAAAAAATCTATGGGAACAGGTCCATGTCACAGGCTTTTCTTTTATTGTCAGGAATGCCATTAGAGCTCAATCCCAGCATCCAAAGCTTCAGGTTGGTCAGTTTTTGCATATACCTGCTTATTATGCCTATATAAGAAAGCCGAAAAAAAGTTATTGTGTATTCTTAGGCTGGCTTGACAGTATTCCAGGAAGCCAAAAATTTTTTAAGACACTTATCTCTCCAAAAAGATTAGTCAAGCTCAAAACATTCTTTGAAAAAAATGGTTTTAATGTAATGGGAGGAGTGATCAATAATGATTCTGGTCTTGAGCTTTTTAGGCAAGCAGGAATTACCGATATTGTAACCGACAGAGTCGCTGAAACCGTTAAATACTTCAGCGAAAAAGTTGAAGCCTAAAGGCTGAAATCCGCCTCTTTCGACTAGTCTCTGGCCAGAGTCAATCCCCATACTTTCTTTGCTCCTTTTCTTTTTAGTGTTTTTGCCGCTTCAAAAAGCGTTGATCCAGTGGTTAGAATATCGTCAACAAGAAAGATATTAGGATATTGAGATACTTGGATATCAGGAAGAATTGAAAAGGTATCTTCTAAATTTTCTTTTCTCTCTTTTAATTTTAATCCGAATTGAGACTTGGTTGCCCGAGTTCTTCCTAACATTTCAATCATTTTAAGACCAAGTTTTTCAGAGAGTCCAACTGCCAAAATTTTAGCGTGATTATAACCTCTCCCTCTTAATCTGTCTTTATGAAGAGGGGTGGGAACCAAGACGATTGTTTCATTGTTACATTGCTCGATTATTCTTATAAACACTTCGTTTTGAATAATTGCTTCATAAAAAAGTTCGACTAGAGAGCCTTTCAAATCTGATAAATAAGGCTTGTATTTAAAGTTATAAATAAGTTTTTTAACAATTCCTTTGTAAACAATGGCTGCGAAAGCGCCGTCAATTATATATTTGCCTTGACATCCTGGATGGGTTAATCCATCAATTGTCTGCCTATTGCAGGAAAGACATATCATCAAGACATCAAATGAGATAAAGGAAAAGCAGTCTGAACAAATATATGAGCCTAATTTTTTACAATTTACACAATATTTGGGAAAAATAAAATCAAGAATTCCCACAAGAAGAGTTTAGCAGAAAATGCGGAGGGTATGGGAGTCGAACCCATTCTGGACTTTCGCCCAGCAAGTTTAGCAAACTTGTCTCGTGACCGTCTGAGTCACCCTCCATATGCTTTAGCTATTATATACTGCTTTTATCATCTTGACAAGTATGACAAATTTGTATAAAATCGTCATACTATGCAACAAGTAACTATCGGAGCAAAGTACCAAATTGTTCTTCCTAAATCGGTGAGAAAGAATATGCAAAGCTTAAAACCCGGTAACAAGATTGGAGTACAACAAATAGACAGAGACACAATTAGTCTTAAAACCGATCCAACAGATTGGATAAGAAGAACTGCAGGAATGATGACTGAAGCATGGAAAGATATTGATCCAATTGCCGAGGTCAAAAAAGGACGCGACGAATGGGAGGAAAGGCTAAAAAAACTTGAAAAAAGTTTTAAATAAATACCAGAGGATTGGAATTGACACCAATGTTTTCATTTATTACCTCAATAAAAACTCTTCTTATTACTCGCAAACAGTAGATGTGTTTACACTTATAGCAGAAAAACAATCTATTTTAGTAACTAGCGTTATTACATTAACAGAACTGTTATCCTTTAAGACAAACGAAGCAATAGCAGCCAAACTGGAGAGAGAATTTGTATTAATACCAAACTTACAATTAATAGAGATAAATCGTGCGATAGCTCAAAACGCTGCAAAAATAAGAAGAGTGTATGGATTTGCACTAGTCGACTCAATTCAGCTAGCAACAGCCGTAGGATATACTGCACAAGTTTTTATTACAAACGATAAGAAGCTCACACGATTTAAAGAACTCAAAGTATTAATGCTTTCCTCTTTGTAGCTGGGTTTGTACTCTTAAATCTTATTTGTTATACTCTGAAGACGACTGGAGAGGTCGCATAGCGGACTAGTGCGGATGTCTTGAAAACATCTGCGGGCGAAAGCCTGCCGTGGGTTCGAATCCCACCCTCTCCGCTTTCACCTCGCCGTAGCTTAAGCGAAGGCGGGGTCCCTTAAAAATAAATTCTGTCTTAGTAACCTCTAGTCTACATAATGGCGAGGTTTCAGCGAGATAAATCCGCCTTTGGCTGGACGAAGTTTTGCCTACGGCGAGACTAAATCCGCTTGAGCAAGCCGTTTTAGAAAAGATAAGGACGGGACTGTTTTTGTATTTTCTACACGAGAAATTACTGATTGTTTGGTATTCATCTTTTTAACAATCTCAGCTTGCGTTAATCCTTTCTCAATCCGTGCTTTGATGGGTGCTCGGGCAATTTCATACTCAAGTCGTGTTTCCTCGACAGCTTCCTTAAATCCAGGCTGATTAAATAATTATTTTTCAAAATCTTCCCAAGCTGCCCACAATTTCTGGTGTTGACTTAATGAGCCATTGTAAGTTAAAGTATACTTATGGCTGCTCAAGACGATCCAAAAACTCCAATACGACCCTTTCTTCCAAAAGAACCTTTGGACCTGCCTGCCGGGCAGGCAGACTTTCCAATGCCTTCTGCTTGGAAGCATACTCAAAAGCCCGCTGAGCCGGGTCAAAATCAGCATGAGAAGGACAAGCAAGCATACAGAGATCAAAACCCTCACCAAATAGAAACTCTTCTAGAATGGTCAGCGCCCGGAAGACCCTTCAGAAGAAGAAGTAAGCAATACTACTTAACAAGTATTCTTATAATGCTTCTTGTTGAGATTATTCTTTTCCTTTTTTCTGAATTTGCTTTGATGCTTGTTGTTGCCTCTCTTGTTTTCGTGGCCTTTGCATTGGCAACAATTCCTCCCCGCAATTTTAAGTATAGAATAAGTACAGAAGGCATAACTATTGAAGATCATTTTTTTCTCTGGCAGGAATTATATGATTTTTATTTCAAGAAAAGAGAAGGCATTGATGTTGTCCATATTCGAACCCATTCATTTATCCCTGGCGAATTAACAGTAACACTTGGAGGGATTGAAAAAGAACGCATAAAATCAACTCTTCTTCCCTATCTTCCATATAGAGAATTTATCAAGCCAACATTTATGGAAAAATCCGGAGATTGGCTTGCCCGCAACTTCCCTCTTGAAAATACAAGGCCTTAAAATAAAGTTGCTTCGTACTAGGCAATAAGATAAAATACAAAGTAAATCATTGTTCGATTGTTAGATTGCTACATTGCTATAGAAACATTGATGAAAATAAGCAATGTTGATCTTGTCCTCGTAGCTTAATGGATAGAGCACTGGGTTGCGGACCCAGCGATTGGGAGTTCGAGTCTCCCCGAGGACACAATGCCCAATTTTAAATTTAAAATTTGAAATTTCAAATTCATAGGGAGGGTTCGCATAGTGGACAATTGCACGAGTTTCGAAAACTCGAGAGAGCAATCTCTACACAGGTTCAAATCCTGTACCCTCCGCTTTGCTTCTGTAGTCTAACGGATAAAACAGAGGCTTCCGGAGCCTCAGTTGTGGGTTCGATTCCCACCGGAAGCACAATTTTAACAATGAAACAATTTAACAATATAGCAATCTACCTTTTATGAAATTGCAGTTTTCTGCAGGCGGTATTGTCCTTCGGCAAGCTCAGGATTTCGGCTCAAAGCCTCAATTTTCAAAGAGGAAGTTTGAGGTGCTTGTTTGTCAGCATTCACAGCATCATGGATGGGTTTTTCCAAAAGGTTTAATCGAGGGTAACGTGAGAGGAGAGAAAAAATCCGCCTTCGCCAAAGGCTACGGCGAGACAAAGGAAGAAACAGCAATAAGAGAAGTGGAAGAAGAAACTGGAATTGAAGCAAAAATCGTGAAGGCACTAACTCCAGTAACATATTGGTTCAAATTTCAAAATGAAACAATTAAAAAAACAGTCTATTACTTCTTAATGGAATATACGGGCGGAGATATAAAAAAACACGATTTTGAAATGGAGAATGTCGAGTGGATACCGATGGATCAAGTTGAAAAAAGATTGACTTATCTGTCGGATAAAAAGGTTTGGAAACAAGCTAAAGAACTAATAAGGTGAGGTGCGAGAGTGGCTGAATCGACACGCTTGGAGAGCGTGCATAGTCGAAAGACTATCAAGGGTTCAAATCCCTTCCTCACCGCCAGATACAATACTGTATCTGGCTGACAGGTGCAGAATTCTACCTACCACATATGCCAAAACTAAATAATAACCAACTAAATCAACTTGCAGAATTTACATCTAACCTCAGCTTGGTATTCTTTGGCATTGGAATAGCGCCTTTGTTTTCAAGTATGTCAGACGACAATAGAAATGTCACCTCTCTATGACTCAGTTTTATGATATTGC
>JBBTXK010000161.1:0-1529 GCA_038062315.1 Patescibacteria group bacterium | reverse complement strand
TTCATTCTACTTCTATGTCTTCTAGAGGTTTTAGGAATTTCTATCATTTGAGTAGTTTTAAGAAGCTCTTTATCCTCTGAATTAACAAAGCTATATTCTATCTCTGCTCTTGCCGATTCCACGTCTTTATTTCTTTGCCACATGCTCACTATTTCATAGTTCATCGGGACATTAATTTTCTCGGGTAGTTTTCCTGTCTCTTTTGCTGGAGGTAAAAAAACAGATAACTCTTCAAGAACTCCAAAAATAGAAACATTGTTATCATCTTGATTGACAACGCTCTCCTTGCAAAGTACTGACCAAACGTGCTTTATGTTCATAATGGTATTGTTGGATAACGAAATTCTTTTTTATCTATTTTGCTCTCGAATGTTTTAGTTGTAATCCTTAATTCGTCATTATTAACTACCGTATCAAAGGTCATGCTAGATACTGTTCCAAGAGAAATGGGAGCATTAAACAAACGTGAAGCGTATTCATCTTTACTGGTATACGCACGTATATCCTCTGGCATAAGCGTAAGAAGCGCTTTTGTAGTTCCGTCTGGATTGACAAATTCTACTTCATATGCCTTACCATTTCTATAAATATCTACAATCGTGCCGCTTTCGCCTTCTTTAAGGTTATCTTCTAAAATGTCATGTGTCAACTCAACTATATCAAATTCATTATACATGATCAATCTCCTTCTTTACATATTATACAACAGGAATTGGACGAATAGTAGTAAGATGTGGTATTTTGCTACCGGCATCAATGGCCCATACTGTCATTACATTATACTTATTACCATTAGGTGCGTCTATTACACCGTTTATAACATACTTTATAACTATTTTCTTCTTTCTTTTATCAACTTCTTTTACTTCGTTGGATCTTCCAATTTCTAATAGTGCATGTTCAAGCATATCAATATTTGTATAGTTGAAGCCAATAATATTAAGAAATTTTGCTTTTGATTTGCCATCCCTATGAGTTTGCGAAAGTAGATATTTAGTAAATTTTTCTCTTCGTATTATAGCATTTTTTCTATTTGGTAGCTTCATCAAAATAATTATAGCACGATGTATAAGGCCATATCCCATCCGATTTGTGAGTTATGGATAAATGAAAGCTTGATGAAATTGAGAATTCTTCCTATAATAAGTTCCAACGTAGTTTACCAGACCCCTGCCAACCTTCGCTAAAGCTACGGCTGGCAAGCCCCAAAAAACTCGCCCAAAAATAACTGGAGAAAATTTGACAGGTAGATTAGTTTTACGACTATTTATAAAGCTCGCTGTGTGTTCCGAGGAGCTCAAAAACAATCATATCATCATCTTCTGTTTTTCTTTTAGAGTAAATTGCCCGCCAATCTCCAGTAACATTAATACTTCTATATCCTTTATATACTCCTTTTAACGGATTGTCTCTAAGCTGTGGGTCAAGTGGGTTTTGCTGAAAGAGATTTAAGCGGTTGCGAAATGCCCTCCTAATTTTCTCGCCTGCTTTAGTATGCTGTTTACGAAATTTTCTGCTAAACTTTATCG
>JBBTXK010000160.1:0-1177 GCA_038062315.1 Patescibacteria group bacterium | reverse complement strand
TGGCGCGTATCTTTCGGGAAAGCTCGTTGGATATCTTATAGGAAGAAAGCTGTATGGTGGAGTGGGTTACTGTGAAGATTTAGGAGTTTTAAATGAATACCAAAGAAAAGGGGTTGGAACAAGACTTATTAAAGAATATGAGAAGATCAGTTCGCTCGCGGGGGCGCACAATCTTCAACTGGAGAGTGATATTAGAAATTTAGAGTTCTACAAGAAACAAGATTTTAGCGTTTTGTGTTTGGATAAAAAAGGATATTTTGGAACAGATAATTATGTTATGAAGAAAATTCTTCAGGAGCCAAAGGAGGAAAACTTTCTAAGATAGCTAAAACCATCGTCTTGCCTTAAAGGCAATAAGCATAATGCTTCCTAGCGTAAACATCATTAGCAATAGTATGGTAAAGGAAGATTGGTCTTGTGAGAAAGGGAGACCTTCGATATTCATCCCATAAATACTCGCGACTAAATTTAGAGGAAGAATAATTGCTGAGAATATAGTAAGTACTTTAATAATTTCATTGGTTCTTGCGGACAGAAGAGATTCGTTGCTTTCAGAGATTCCCTCGATTAGCTCTCGGCTATCCTCTAACCGATGTCCTATTTTTTTTAAATGGTCATAGACATTGCTCCAATAGTCAGTCATTTGTCCATTTAGTTCTTTATATTCCCCTTCTTCCAAGTGTTTAAAAAGAGGCAAGATGGGTTTTATCATAGTTAGGAAAAAAACAATATTTCGTCTTGTGATCGAGATTTCTTCAAGAGCGATTTGGGTTTTTTGGACCTCAAGTTCCCGATCGATCTTTTCGATCATTACAATAAGCTCATTTATTATGAGGAAGCAGTAATCTACCAACATATCAATGATTTTATACGCGAGAAACGCGCTTCCCTGACCCATAAGTTCATTTCTATTGCGAAGTGTTTTCTGACATCTAACAAAGATGTCGTTAATGGGAGTAAGAATTCCTTCATGGACAACAACAACATATTCTTTTCCAATAAACAGATTAATATGAGAGGTGAGAATCCTTCTTTTTTGGGCTCCCGAGAATTGAAAAAGTGGTATAGAGGAAAGAGCTGCGTGAGGGAGACTTAGAAGATTTGCAACAGAAGTCTTATTTTTTTTCTCTTGGTCGTTCTGTGTTGAATGATTACCATTTTGCTTAAAGTAAGGAAA
>JBBTXK010000159.1:0-1584 GCA_038062315.1 Patescibacteria group bacterium | reverse complement strand
CTACGTCTTTTTCAAACCACAAAAAAGGTGTAATTTTTTGCATAAAATTTAATTCTTCTCGGAAATTTCTTTTAATTTGGCAAGTGCCTTGGGCCACATCTCCTCAAACATTTTGATAAATTCTTCATCTGTATCCGTGTCTACTAGCACTTCTGTTTTACCGCCAGTTTCTTTGAACGCATAGTTTTCGTGTGCACCTGCCCATTTCCTTACCTCATCGATTGTTGTATCGTCAACCCCATTATTTACAATCCCAAGATGTTTTATTGAGATAAATTCATACGGAATATTCTCTTCAATCATGCTTGTCATTCCGCTAAGTTTCCCATTCTCATCTTTTGCTAGAAATCTTATTTTTGCGCCTTTGTCCCAACTGCCTTCAAAATAAGAGCCCTCCATAAAAGGTTTTGTCCATACCCGATAAGAAGCGTCCGAAAGCATTTTTCTCCAAACTTTCTTTTTCGGCGCATTAATTTTTATTGAAAAATGTAATTTCTGCATAGGCTTCTTTATTTTCTGCATTAAATATAAAATAGTTCACTGACTAAGTCAATACTTAATCAAGTAAGAATTATGTAAAAGTATTGAAAGAATTACATTTTTTCCGAGGCGATGTTGCCCACCAACTTAATTAAGTCTGTCTTAATCAGCTAACACATTGATATTATCCTCAAAATGGAGTAAAATTTGGATGAAAATCAAACCCATGAGATTGTTGTTTGTTGATGCAAATATTTACCTACATTTTATACGCCCTTCTAATGAAAATATAAACTCTCTTGATGAGCTTGGGAAACTTATTGACGATAAAAAAGTTCTATTAGTACTTCCAAAAATAACCAAGAATGAATTCTTAAAGAATATCTCTTTCGTGGCCTTAGGCCATCAGAAAATAATAGACAAAAAATTAGAACCAACTCCAAATATTAAAAGTCCGGAAGTATATAAAATTTATGAGGATTATCTTGAAAACTTGCAGAAACTGAGCTCTTCATACCTGCAGTCAGTAAAATCGTTAAGACAGAGAATTATTAAATTATATGATTCAAACGAAAAACTTAATGAAACAGGGGAAGTTTTAGAAAAAGCCTATTTTCGAAAATTGAAGGGTGACCCGCCAGGGAAAAAAGATCATATTGGGGACGAACTTGTGTGGGAAATGTTGCTTCAGTATTGTAAAGATAAAAATTATGATTTATCCATAGTTACTCAAGATCTTAGATGGGAGGAGATGATGTCTGATTCAAAAGATAAAAGCATAAGCCTAATCTTAAAAGAGGAATGGGAAGCTTCATCTAAAGGGGCAATTTCGATTTTCAATACAGTTGGGGAGTTTATAAACAGTTTCACTGGAAATAAAAAAATTCAGAAGGAGGATATTGAATTAGAAAGTCAGGTCAATATACCTCTTGTATACGGGGCTGATGACATAAGAGGAACGGTTACATATTTTACACAATCTAATTTAGGTGTTGTGAGTCCTGTTTCTATTCCAAGCATAGATCAGTGGCAGCCCGTTAATATGGTTGGTGGTACTGAAGTAGTTCAATGTTTCTCCTGCGGCAGATGGATACAAAAAAGTGA
>JBBTXK010000158.1:0-8413 GCA_038062315.1 Patescibacteria group bacterium | reverse complement strand
TAACAAGAAATTCGATAATAAAATTCGCGCCTCCTACTCAAAGACAGAAAATGTTAATTGGGCTAGTGAAATAGGGCATCCACTTATACGCGAATGTTTAAAAAAAGTAGGTATTGATCGTGGAATCGAAGTAACGTCAATGTCTGATATTCCATCAGAGGGAACTGGGCTTGGGTCGTCAAGTTCATATACAGTAGGGCTTTTAAACGCAATGTATGCATATATTGGAAAATATGTTTCTGCTGAGAAATTAGCAAGAGAGGCCTGCGAGATTGAGATCGATATTTTAAAAAGTCCAATTGGCAAACAGGATCATTATATTGCAGCATATGGCGGACTTCAGTTTATGCAATTTTTTTCGGATGAAAATGTAGATGTAAGTCCTATCATTTGTTCGCCAGAAGTTAAAAAGATGCTTCAGGCGCAGCTTTTGCTTTTGTATACCGGCCTTACTCGTTCAAGCCATAAAATTTTGGCCGAACAAAGCAATAATATGAGAAAAAATATTCAAAAAAACATTATGAATAAGATGGTCAATTTAGCTCACGAAATGCGAAAAATGCTTAACAATAATTCGCTTAAGAATTTTGGGGAATTGCTTGATGAGAACTGGCAGTTAAAACGCAAAGTTGCTGAAGGAGTCAGTTCCAAAATTATCGATAACTGGTATTCAAAAGCCAAAAAAAATGGCGCAGATGGAGGAAAAATACTTGGCGCTGGGGGCGGAGGATTTTTATTACTATATACTAAAAAGAAAAATCATGTTAAAATACTTCATAACTTGAAGGGGTTAACGCCCACAGATTTTAATTTTGAGCCGCAGGGAAGTAAAATTATTTTTGTTAGTGAATAATGGATAAAAATAAGAAAACATCAGACAATTTCCAAGAATCAATTCTGCACCTCATTGATTCTTATTTTCAGGAAGTTATTAAGTGTATAGTTTTACTTGACAGAGAGCCTCTTGGGGAGATTATTGAATCGATCGTTCAGGCATACAAAAGCGACAAAAAAATTTACATTTTGGGTAATGGAGGAGGAGCAACTACGGCGTCTCATATTGCCTGTGATTTAGGAAAAGGAACGCTTGCTCGAGTCTATGACCAAAAGGAGAAACGTTTGCATGTCATATCATTGACAGATAACGTTGCTTTGATAACTGCCTATGCAAACGATATTTCCTATGATGATATCTTTATTCAGCAGCTTCGAAATTTAGTTGAACCAAATGATGTGGTAATTGCAATATCGGGAAGCGGTAACACAAAAAATGTACTTAATGCAGTCGTATACGCAAAGAAAATCGGGGCCAAAACAATAGGACTTACTGGTTTTAATGATGGAGGAAAGCTTGCGCAAATTGTCGATATTCCTTTAGTTGTTAGGACTTCTCATTATGGGCCCCTGGAAGACGTTCATATGATGATAGGGCATTTGGTATCTGCATGTATAGCAACTATTAAACATTCAGAAACAGCAAATGGAAGGGTGAGGAAAAATAAATCCGTCCCCTTTTATCTTGATTAGGGGTAAAATATAGCCATGATTAGTATTGTTGTTCCTGTTTTTAACGAGGAAGAGAGCCTCCCAATTTTTTACAAAGAGCTTATTCAAGTTTCGCCGCAACTTGATAAATCTTATGAAATAATTTTTATTGATGACGGCTCAACAGATGGATCACTCGGTATCTTGAAAGAGTTTAAAAAACGGAATAACAATGTTAGAATCTTTTCGTTTCGCAAAAATCTAGGCAAGGGAGAAGCGTTGACTCTTGGATTTGGAAAAGCTACCGGGGACACAGTTATTACGCTTGATGCGGACCTTCAGGATAAGCCTTCAGAAATACATAGGCTTTTAAAGAAATATAAAGAGGGTATAGATATTGTCGTTGGGTGGCGAAAGGAAAGAAAAGATACATCAAAAATGATTCTAATATCTAGACTATTTAACTTTATAGTTGGTAGGGTTTTTGGTCTTAAGTTACACGATTATAATTGTGGACTCAAAGTATATTCTAAAGAAGCGGCAAAGACTTTGCGCTTGTACGGAGGGCTTCATAGATTTATTCCTCTTCTTCTCTCTCAACAAGGGTTTACTGTCGATGAAGTAGTTGTTGAACATGAAAAAAGACAATATGGTAAATCAAAGTATGGATTCTCAAAGGTCTGGAAAGATCTTCCTGACATATTTACAATGCTGTTTTTGGTAAAATACGGGCAAAGACCATTACACTTTTTTGGTTTGATAGGAGGATTTCTTGTTGTGATTGGGGCTTTCTCTCTAATATACTTAACCACCCTTTGGTTTATGGGCGAATCTATAGGCAGAAGGCCATTGTTGCTTTTTGGAGTTTTACTTGTGATTGCGGGCTTGCAAATATTTTTTACCGGCTTTTTGGCTGAACTTATTATCGACACCTCACAAAAACCCCAGTCAATAGAAAAAGAAAAAGCAATTGTTAAATATGAGAGCAGTTAAATCTGCTTCTCTCCTAAAGTCAATATCCAGGGAAACGGGAATTTTGATATTTTTATCAATACTTTGTTTTTTTTTAGGAAGTCTTGAAAAGATCCAATCGTCCAATGATTGATATGATCAGGGTCGTTGCCTAAGCGTAATAAGTTTTTTCCTCTTATAAAGTTGCCTAGCATAAAAAATGGTTCGTTGGGAACAGAGATCAAAACATATTTTTTGGAAGTTCTTAGTATCTCCTTGACGACTTTTGCTGGCTCAGCGAGATGTTCCAATACTTCTGTTGCGACTACAAGATCAAAAGAATTATCTTTATAGGGAAGGTCATAAACGCTTCCCTTTTTGAATTTTAAATTTGGAAAGAGATTTTTTCCCAGGTTTAGGGCGTCTTTTGAATATTCAACTCCCTCAAATTTATCTCCTATTTTGTTTTTACTTAGTCTATCCATAGTAAAACCCTCTCCGCATCCTGCATCGAGTATGGTTTTGGGGGATAGAGATTTGGCTAAAGCAGTTAATGAAGAATAAAAATTATTAATTAAGAATTTTTGTAGCGGGTTTTTGCTTGTATGTTTTATGTAGTTTGTGGGAAGTTGAGCTTTTGTCATTTAGATTGTTTTATGCAATAATTCATTATAGGAATTATGGTATGAAGATACAAGACATAGTTTTTTTAATTGTTTTTTCAATTCTCCTTTATAAAGGAAATCCTAAATGGATGGCTGCTGCTGGAATCATTAGTCTTTTTTTATCTATTCCGCTTTTTAGTCTTTGGATTTTCTTTACTGCAGAGCGTCTCACCTGGTACGCGGGAGCATTTTTTGTTTTGTCGATTATCTTAAACTTTTGGTTTCTCAAAGATAGATCTGTAAAAACAAAACAATGAGGATTGGAATAGACATAAGTCAGATTGCTTACGAACACACAGGAGTAGCAGGATATCTGAGGCGGTTGGTTGAAGAACTTTTGAGGATTGACAAAGAGAATGAGTATGTACTTTTCTTTTCTAGTCTAAGAAGAAGAATTCAAAATTCAAAATTCAAAATTCAAAATCACAACTCAAAAGTAAAAATTAAAGAATTCATGTTTCCGCCGACCTTGCTTGATATCCTTTGGAACAGACTTCATATTTTCCCAATAGAATGGTTTATTGGCGATGTTGATATATTTATTACATCCGACTGGACAGAGCCGCCAGCAAAGAGAGCAAAGAAAGCAACGATCATTTATGATCTGATTGTCTATAAATATCCTAATGAAACAGATAGAAAAATTGTAGAAACCCAAAGGAGGAAACTCGAGTGGGTAAAGAAAGAATCAGATATTATTTTTTGCATCTCGGAAGCTACAAAAAAAGACGCTATGGAAATTTTAGGGATAGAAGGAAGCCGTTTGAAAGTTATTTATCCGGGAATTTAGCGACTTTGGTCTAATTCTCTTTTGATCTTAAGTAATCGATTATACTTTATCACTCTTTCCCTTGCTGGCGCTCCGAATTTCACGTAATCAGCGCTAACCCCAATAGCAAAATCCGCAATGAAATCATCCATAGTTTCTGCGCTCCTGTGTGACACAATAACTTTTAGATTATTCGATCGGGCAATTTTGACAACATCTAAACTCTCACTAATTGTTCCTATTTGGTTGGGTTTTATTATTATGCCGTTTATTGCGTTTTTGCTTATAGCTATTTTTAGTCTATTTGGGTTTGTGACTGTAAGATCGTCTCCAACAACAAGAGAATTTTTAGAAAGTCTATCAAAACCTTTTTGCCAAGAACTCCAATCGTCTTCGGAAAAAGGATCTTCTAAGTAGATAATGTTAAAGTCCGATGTCAGCGTTTGATAAAATTCGGTAAGTTCGTCTGGAGCGTAGGACGTTTTCTTGTCTTTTAGGAAATATTGTTTTTCTTTATAGAAAGAAGTAGAAGCTGCATCTATTCCCAAAGAAACATCTAGAGACAGCTTGTAGCCTGAATTATTAATTACTTTTCTCATTAACTCTAACGCTTCAATATTGTTAGACACCTTGGGAGAAAAGCCTCCCTCTATGGAGGTGAGTGTTGATAAATCTAACTCCAAAAGTTTTTGCTCCAGCAGATGGTAAATGTTAACACCTATTTCAATTTTTTCTTCAAAGGGCTTTGCGATAGATGGTATCAGGAGAATCTCTTGTAAGTCCATGGAGTTATCAGCGTGTTTTCCTCCTGCGAGCATTACAAACAAAGGCGTTGGATATTTTTTAGATGTATTGCTGGGAATGAATCTCTTGAGATAAAGGTATAGTGGCAGTGAAGAGTTTTTTGCAGCTGCTTTGGCTGCTGCTTGAGACACAGAAAGTATTGCATTAGCTCCGAGTCTGCTTTTGTCTTTTGTAGCGTCAAGCTCGATCATCAGCTCATCTATTTTTTGCTGGTTACCGATATCAATGCCCAATAGGATTGGGGCGATGATTTTGTTTACATTCTCAACGGCTTTTAATACGCCATGACCATTATAACGTTTACTTCCAATATCTATTATTTCGTGTGCTTCATAGGCTCCTTTGGATGTGCCAGAGGGAGGAGAAGAAGAAGCAGTAATCTCGTTTGAAAGGATTACGGTTGTTTCTATTCCGCCGTAACCTCTTGAGTTTAGTACTTCGCTAGCAATGATTTTTTTGATTGTAGTCATGGTCTTGATTTTTTTGCGATTGTAGCAAATTTAAAGACGAATTGCTATTAGTCCGGGCAGATTTTTTCCACTCAAAAATTCAAGCATTGCGCCGCCGCCCGTTGAAACAAAAGAAAACTTATCAAGAAGTCTCAACTGCCTTAAGAAACCTACAGTATCGCCGCCACCAACCACAGAATACACCTTGCTTTTGATAATTCCATGGGCCAACTCCCAAGTACCCCTTTCCGTATCGAGCTTTGAAATTTGTCCTGAGCTTGTCGAATGGATGAGAGCTGAGCTTATTAATCCCACGGGCCCATTCCAAACAATTGTTTTTGCAAGATTAGCAATCTGTAAAAAACTATCAATGCTTTTTGATGTAATATCGAATCCGTCTGGATTAAGATCAGCAACCAAAAGCGTTGCTTTTCTTTTTTCAAACTCTTGATGTTGCGCTTTTAAAATTTCGGTAAGCTCCTTTGCTATTTTTCCTCCAACCAGAACATAATCTGCAAAATCGCGCATTTTTTCAACCAATGGGAGCTTGGTCTCAATTTTTGCTCCACCAATAATAACGACAAGCGGCCGCTTGGGGTTTTCTAAAACTCCTGATAAAATTTTTACTTCTTCTTGTAGATGCAGTCCGGCAAAGTGAGGTAAATATTTAGGTATCCCAACGATTGATGCATGCGCCCGATGACAGACCGCAAAGGCGTCATTAACGTAAATATCTGCAAGCCTTGCCAATCTTCTGGCAAATTCTTGATCGTTATCCTCTTCACCTTTATAGAACCTTAAGTTCTCAAGTAAAAAAAGATTATCGTCAATCTTCCATCCATCAAATCCCCCAATCTTCATAAATCTTAAATCATAAATCTTAAATCCTTTCGCTAGCCAATCGGCTATTGGCTCTAGACTCAAATTTTTATCAATCCCATCTGGTCTTCCCAAATGTCCAGTAATAATAACTTTGGCATTATGTTTTAGCAAGAATTCAATAGTTGGTAAAGCAGTAACCAACCTCGTATCATCTGTAATCGTTGTTTGTTGACTGTTGTTTGTTGACTGTTGTGAAAGGGGTACATCCAAATCCGCCCGCAAGAAAACCGTCTTCCCAAAAACTTTTGCTTTCTCAAGTGTAGGCAAATTCATACCACGTATAGTTTGCATTATCATAGATCATTTTGTCAATACAATTTGATGTGTCCTTAAAACTTAAGTTTGGGGATTTTTTTCACCAGGAGGTAGTTCTTTGAGGCCTAATGCAAATTCTTTAGAATCTTGAGAGAAATATTCTGGAATAAAAGGATGGGTTTTTTCCCACAATTTCCTCCAATCCTCCAATGAATCCCAGCGATCAGACTCGCAAAAATCAAAAAAGTTCCCATTATATCCATGTGGAAAAATCAATGATCCATCCGGACTAGGGTAGATATCTATTTTTTTCCTCTCTTTTATTTCAATAAAATCTGACAGCCTATGAATGACGTGTCCTGCATCTTTTTCAAGACCTCCATGCATTGCATCGTAATAACCAAGAAGCGCCATTGTAAAAAACCATCTAGGTTCAAGAGTTTTTTCTTTTTTATATGTTTCAAGCAGATTACGTAAGTGAGGAACATCTACAACTAATAATTCAAACTCTTTTCTCCCAAATTTGCCCCGCTCAACCATAATAAAGTGATTCTACGCTTTTTTGGGAATATTAGCTAGGTATGGGATTAAACGAAATAGTATGGGGTTTTATATTATGATATGCTTATCTTGTGGCAGAAGCAGGATACAAACAATTAATAAGTTACAAACTTTCCCAAATCTCCTTTGATTTAGGTTGGGATTTTGTTCCAAAGTATTATTCCAAATTTGAGGATTCACGCCAACGAGACCAGATCAACAAGCGCTTCGATCTAATAAGCAAAATATTGTAGAAGGTTCCTCAGAAAGAAGTCTATCTTCTAAGCTCAAGCTTTACGATGTAGCCAAAGCATCGGGAATGGAAGCCTTGGAAGACTTTGAGGATATTCTGCGAAGAGAACGGTTAACTCGTTGGAGCAAAGACGACCCGAGACTCAAAATTCTGCGTCAAGTTTTTGAAGGGTATCCATCTTACCCTTCTAATTCCTCTACTCCACCTTATCCCTCTGTCAAAAATGTTACGGAAGTATTAGGTGGATTAGAGGGAAAAGAAGGAGTAGATGGTGTAGTAAATTACCTAATCGATTTACTAACAAGAAGCGGATTTTTATTGGATAAGCAAATAAATGCGATCGAGGAAAAACATCAAAGAGAAGGTGGTTATAATGAGAAGCTACTCCAAAGAAGGCTTGCCTACAAAAAACTTCACTAAATTTTAGATGGATGTTGAGAGCGGGCTTCGGAGACTTTTTTGACTCTTTCTAAAAATGCTTGTTGCGCAGTTTCAGCATTCTCATTTTTCCCAGCCCAAGCCATCAGTGCCTCATCTTGCAAAGCTCTTCCGTATGAGTAGCTTAATTCCCACGGGCTTCCTGGAATCTTGTTAATCTCAGCTAGATTTTCTGTTGCCTGATTGGGAGTTTGTCCGCCTGATAAAAATACTATACCCGGAACCTCTTTTGGTACTACTTTCAGAAAAGCTTCTACTGTTTCTTCGGCAACCTCTTGACTTCCCGCTTGAACTTCACATTTTTTGCCTGAAATTACCATATTGGTTTTAAGAATTAAACCCTCCAACGCTATATTATGCTCTGCTAATTTTTCAAATAGCGCTTTCAGAGTTCTATATGTTGCATCTTTGCAAATTGCTATAGTATTATCTGCATCCATTAATACTTCAGGCTCAACTATGGGAACAATATCTTCTTTCTGGCAAAGAAGGGCATATTTAGCAAGTATTTCTGAATTTGCCTCGATGCAATTGTCGCTTGGTAAATTTTGCCCGATTGTGATTATCGCTCTCCATTTAGCAAACTTTGCCCCTAAGCTCGCATACTCTATTAATCTTTCTTTTAATCCTTCAAGACCTTCTGTTATTTTTTCTCCAGTAGATCCAGGAAAATCCACAGTCCCTTTATCTACTTTTATTCCAGGCAATATGCCTTTTCTTGAGAGATATTGTGGAATTAAAGCGCCGTCAATTGACTGCCTAAATGTTTCGTCAAATAAAATTATTCCGGATATGTAATTTTCAATACCAGGAGTAGCAAAAAGTATTTTTCTGTAGGCTAAATTAGTTTTTGGATTGGATTTTAGGCCAATTTTGTCAAACCTTTTTTGGATGGTTTTGGCGGATTCATCTGCTGCCAATA
>JBBTXK010000157.1:0-6369 GCA_038062315.1 Patescibacteria group bacterium | reverse complement strand
AAATATTCCTCCAAAGAAAAGAATTTTCTTATGTCATATCCTTCCAAGAATAAAATAAGAGTAGACAAAGCCCTAGCAACTCGGCCATTTCCATCCACAAAGGGATGAATTCTTACTAATTCGTAATGAACAATTCCGCTTTTCAAAATTGGATGAATATCTTTACTTTGCGGGCTATTTATAAACGCAATTAAATCCTTAATTTGTCCTGAAACTACCCCAGCTTGTGGCGGCATAAAAGAAACCTCCATTGTCCTGTTATTCTTCACCACAACCTGTTTTTTCCTATAAACCCCGCACTTTTCCAGAGGTAGAATTTTAAAAACTGTCATTTTATGGAGTTTTTTAATAAGCTCCTCTTCTATTCTTGATTCTTGATTTCCTGTCCTGAGCTTTGTCGAAGGATTGATTCTTGATTCACCTATGTAATTAATCACTTTTCTATAATTTATTACCTCTTGAATATCCCGATCTCTTCCAACAACTTCTCCTCCTTGCAAAACTTTCTCAGCTTGGGACAAATTAAGTTCATTTCCTTCTATATGTGTTCCATGATGCACGCTTCGAGTCAATGCCTCATCCCGGAACTTCTTTTCGTAGTAGGGCAAAAGCGGTGCGTGATCAATCACTTCCCTACACGCTTCAATAATGCCGATGTTTTTTAGGATTTTGTTAGTGATAGTAAATTTGGGAGAATACATACTCAAGATTGTCATCCTGAACTTGATTCAGGATCCCGGAACAAGTTCAGCATGACAAGGTTAACTTTGAAATTTTAACTTGCATGTAGTATTATACAATCATGCCACCAGAAACTCAAAAAACTGTTAATAAAAAGAAACTTCCTATAGAAATAGCAAGGCAAATGCTCACCTTAGCAACCAGTGGTTTCGGATTAGTTGCGGCCTTGGCTTGGAACAGTGTGATTCAAGAGTTTGTTAACGACTACATTAAAAGGTTGCTGCCACAAGGAAGCGGCCTCGTCTCTCTTTTACTCTACGCAATAACCATCACAGCCCTCGCAGTCTTTGCAACACTGCAATTATCAAAGCTATTAAAAAGATTGGAAAACAAAGTTAAGAAGCGATCGCGAAGAATTTTTGCTTGCCTGCCCGGAATGTCTGACGTTCCCCGCCGACCAAACGCCCCGTAAGTCGTGTTCTAATAGAACTGAAAAGGCGAACGGTAAGACAAGGCGGGATTTATTTTTACTTCCTACTCGATTTTCGTGAGGAACGTGAAACAAAGATAAGTACAGCCACAGTAATAATCATAAGATATGTCGCAATAGAAGCAAGGTCAAGACTTCTTAACTAGACTTCAGAAGTATTCATGTTTCATCATTTAATAAAATAAAAACCCTCATTTCGTAATTATTAGTTCCTTCATCACCCTTGGAATCTCGTCAGCCAAATCTGAGGCATTAAAATAATAACCAACCCGTTTATAAAGCTCGTCTCCTGCTTTTTTATTAATATAAGAACCAGCGGTAGCAGACAAAAACGCATCGTTTTTGCAGTAAAACGCTGCTACAAGTCCAGCCAATACATCCCCAGTCCCTCCCTTTGTCATCCCCGCATTGCCACCTTTTATATTGACGCACTCAGTGGGACTACAAACAATATCTATTTTGCCTTTCAAAAGGATTATGCAATTGTATTTCTTCGCCATTTCCCCAACCTTTTTTTGACTTTTAAAAATTTGATCATTTGAATTTGATTTGAAATTTGAAATTTGAAATTTGAAATTAAAGAGCTTCTCGAATTCTTTAAGATGAGGTGTTAGTATTGCGTTGTAGGGAATAACTGATTGATTAATTGTTTGTAGGCTTCCTCCATCAATCACCCATTTCTTTTGGGGATATTTTTTAATAAGTCCTTCCGTAAGCTCTTTTGTATCATCGTCTCCTTCTTCTTGACCATCCATTCGAGGAAGTCCTGGACCGATAAGCACACAGTCTGCCTCTTGAATATAATCTTCAACATGGTCTCTCCTGACCACAATTCCATCTCTAAATTCTTCTTTTGCTTTTTGTACGATTTGATTATTTTCATCGACTGATGAATAATAGACCATATCAACAATCCGAGATGCGATTTTTAAAGACCACAACGAAGCTGCATGAAAAAGCTTTGATCCGCCAATCACCATAAGCTTCCCATTTTGACCTTTGTGGGAGTTTGGTGGTGGGATATATAAGTTTTTGAGATTATAGACATCAAAATTTCTCATTTTTCATCGTAACCCATCGTAGCACTAATCGATTAAAGATATACCAGTATATCTTTAATAAAGAGATTGAATCATATCATTCTTTCCAAAAATCACCACTTGCCAGTGTCGCTCTTGCTTTCATATTTGTTTTTGCTTCCAATGCAAGCGATATAGGCTCAAGTATCATCTCTATTTTCTTCCAAAGCTCTTTGCTTTTTTCTCTACTTATTAGCCTTTCAACTGTTTTCTTAAAAATCTCCGGCTTTCTACCAAACACTTCTCTATACCAACGTGTGGTTTCATGGCTAACAGATATAATGTTATTGATCTGTGTATTTGTTAAACCTCTGTAAAGCAACATATATAAAATAAGTCTCTTGCCTAACATTAATTTTTCTTCTTTTGTCAAAAATTCATTGAGAAAAACATTTATTTCTTCTTTGTTAGTTAACGATGAAATAATAAAAGATAGCTGCTCCTCTAGTTCTTTCTCTAAGTCTTTGTTAATTTTCCGTCTAGAGACTCTTCCCATATTATTGCAAGTATACCAGTATATCTTTAGTAATTACAAGGACTTATTTTCTTTATCGAGGCTTATAACTACCGTTTCCTTTAAAATTTTCTTTGGGACGAATTCTTAATGAGTCGTTGCAATAATTGTTTGTTATTTATTTACTATATCAAGAACCAAATTTATATGACCGCTGTCAAGTTCGGAAAGGATACCATCTATGAAAATGTTTTCCCCACTGGGAATTCTACCATCTTTTCACAAGATGGGCAAACTAATTAAGGAGTACACTCACATTGATTGCTTGAGGCGGCTGTCATTACATCGCTGCAAGAGCCTGCTACAGGAGGGTTCAAAGGAAAACAAGCTGAAAAATCTGCTTGTGCTTTTTTCTGTTGGCAGGTCTTTCCAAAAGAAGCGCAAACGTTAGTACACGTATTCCCTGGGCTAGGCGCTGTTTGACCATAATGAATCCCGTCGCCGCATGCCACCCAAACTGAGGGCGGAGGTCCCGCGCTAACACAGATAGCGCCTACGACAAAAGTTTGAACTACCCCAAATCCATGATTGGGCATTGCGAGGCCACCATTAAAGTAGGTTGGACGCTGAGTCGCGCCCAGGAATTCCGTATGAGTAAGCATAAAGTCGTTTCTTTGGTCTAAAATTGTGCAGGGAGCGAGCGCTCCCCAACACTCTTCAACTCCTGTCCCGATACTTCTATAACCCTGTCGAGTTGTTCCGCTCCCGTTAATATAAAGCGTTCTCCTAGTGAAGTTGTTTTCTGAGGGATTATTTGTCAGAAAATTACCCAACCCAATATCTCCACCAGGGCCCACGTCTCCTACATGCCATCCCGATGCGCATAGGGAACCAAGGCTGGCGTAAGGAACAGAACCATTGCATCCATGCACTCTTTCTCCTCCCGGCAGATTGCCGAAATCCCGTTCGGTAGAACCATCTGCACAACCAATAGGCATAGGAGTTGGGGTAACAGTTGGAGTTGGACTAGGAGTTGGGGTTGGTATTGGTGTTGAAGTAGGAGTTGGTG
The DNA here is from genome assembly GCA_038062315.1 of Patescibacteria group bacterium. Classification (GTDB taxonomy): domain Bacteria; phylum Patescibacteriota; class Microgenomatia; order Levybacterales; family UBA12049; genus JACOXT01. Next base: position 2,596 of record JBBTXK010000157.1, on the reverse strand, counting down.
TCGGGATAACTGCAAATAAAGAACAACCTATATTAGAAGAAGAACGACAATAGTTATAAGGATCTGTGGAGCAGTTAACTCCTGGAATTGTTTGTGAATCATTGGAACAACGCTCAAGTTTTGCATAGAGTCTATAGTAAGAACCTGAGCTATTAGTTTGGTAGGCATAGGCCTGGGTATTTATTGGATCTTCTGGAATTGTTTGCATGTAGGGCGAAAAGTCTAAAGGAAGCTTATCACCAAGAGTTGAAATAGGATATCTACCTTTATCTGAAAGGTATTCCTCAAGTGGAGAAACAAATAAATCAAGAGAGTGTTTTCTTTGTGCATCTCTTCCTTTTTTAACCTGTTCTACTGGGTTCAGGACAAGTTGTATTGCACCTACTATGATACCAATTAAACTAATTACAATTAATAATTCTATTAGTGTAAATCCCCCCAGAGTAATTTTTTGATGTTTGTTCACTAGAATTAACGTACCACCTTAATATGCTTCTGTCAAGCTCACTACTTGCATGTTTTCTAAAGTTTTCTTTGGAATAAATTCTTTGTGCGTGGTTGTGATAATTGTCTGCTGTTTACCAATCATCTCAAGCACAAGTTCAATATGCTCCTTGTCAAGTTCGGAAAGGATATCGTCCAAAAGCAAAACTGAATTATTCATTATTTTTGTAACAAGCATTAACTCAAGCACTTTCAGCTGAAGTACGGCTAAGCGTTGCTGTCCTCGGGAACCAAAAAACCTCATGTCGTGAGTTGTTTTTAGCCTGTCATCAAACATTGAAACAAAAAAATCATCTCTGTGAGGACCAACCAAAGTTACTCCAGCTGCAATTTCAGCGTCTTTATACTGCAAAAGTCTTTCTTTGGAAATAATACTTTTATCATAAAAAATGACAAAATCAAAAACATCTTTTTGGGCTCTGTTAAAATAACCAATAAGTGTTTCTCTTTTTTGGGAGATTAATGTCCCGTTTTTTATCAAAAGTCCATCCCAATACTCAAGTTCCCTATCAACTGATCTTCCTCTTTCTTTGATATTATGCAAAACTGCATTTCTTTGGCGTAACCCCTTTTCGTATGCTGCCAAGAAAAATCTATAATCGCGATCCGTCTCCAAAAGGATATGATCCAAAAAATTCCGTCTAAGTCCAGGGGAACCTATAATTATCTCAAGGTCAATTGGCGAAAAAATGACAGAAGGAAGATTCCCTATAAAATCTGCTTTTTTCTTGCTAACTCCATTAACTAAATATTTCTTAACTACGCGTCCGGTATTTGTAAATTCCCGACTCCCGATGACAACCTCAAGTTTGTTTTCATCGGTTATACCAGTTGCTCTTGCTATTTTTTCACCGAACCGCACCATATTTTCATCTTTCTCAACCCTAAAGCTTCCTCCGGTAGAAAGAAGAAAAATAGCTTCAATTAAATTTGTTTTGCCGCTCGTATTTGGGCCAATAATAAGGGTAGTATTTTGAGCAAAATCAAACTCTTCCTTTTTGTAATTTCGGAAATTTTGAAGAGAAACGGACTTTAAAAACATTGCTATATTATTACATTGCTACATTGTTACCATTCAACAATGAAACAATCAAGCAATGAAGCAATTATTCTATTATTGTTCCTACAAATTTCTTGCCGTTAAAATAATTTTCCATATTTTCAAAATTGGCTCCATCAAGAACAACTACTTTAACACCTATGTCCTGAGCCTTTTTTGCCGCAACAGGATCAAAAGGCGCATTGGTTCCGGGTATCCATTTGTCCCCGACAATTTTCCTAAAAGCGTTCCATGATATTTTGTCGTAAGATTTCGCGTCTGTGAAGCGTCTCGGATCTTTGTTATAGACTTTGTCAATATTACTTAAATTCACAACTGTTTTCACTCCATAATCCTCACAAAGCAAAACTGCATCATAGTCAGTAGACCATCCCGGCTTCCAACCGGCTGCGACAACCACTGGCTCTGTCACTTTTCTTATAATTTCGTAATGCTTAAGGATATATGGGTGGGCAATGTCGCGAAAAATAGTTCTAACCAAATGAGCGTTTAACTTGGTAGCATGAATTCCAAGCCAATCCAAATCGTCATGCGTTAGCTCGTGACCAAGAACTGTTCGGCCTGCATCTCTATAGTGCCGTGCTGTTGTTCCGCCTCCAATGATCAAAAAAAACTGGCGGTTCTTGTTTTTCGCCAGTTGTTTTCTGATAAAAGTATTAAATTTTGAGAGGAAGTCGGTATCGACTCCTCCATTTGGAACAACCAGAGACCCTCCGACCGACATAACAATTTTATCTTTATAGCCACTTCCCATAAAAAAGTTGTCCTAATTACTAGTTGTAGATACTAACACACCGTAACATAAAAAACAATTAGTAAATTTATTTCTGACAGTTCGGGCAAAAGTATGTTCCGCGGCCGCCGAGTTTTATTTTTTTAATAGGAGTTTTGCAAGCTCTACATGGCTCTTTTTCTCTTCCATAAACTAAAAAATGATTTTGATAACCTCCGTCTTGGCCTAATACATTAACAAAACTATGTTATACGTCTTCTGAATTGTCTCTTTAAAACGACACCTCAACTGTCCTAGAC
>JBBTXK010000156.1:0-6751 GCA_038062315.1 Patescibacteria group bacterium | reverse complement strand
TGCGTTGGGTGTGCCGCTTTTGCGGGACATAAAGTCCCGCGCTACCAGTTCTAATGTTCGCTGTACTAAATCCTTCACATACGTAGGCGACCCGATTTCCGCGTCGATCGCTTCAATCCGTCCCTTTGCGCGGGCAAATCCAAGCATCATCTCGGGAAAACTTTTTTTCGAAGTGGCCCCGGTGCCGGGCGGACCGAAAAGTTTTGAGGTGCGAAGGAGATACCAGTTTGCAAAATTATGAGTTTGCGAAGTTGCCAATAGTCGTTGTTCTCCCAATGCTTTTGATTGCCCATAGACGGAAATCGGATTGGGAAGAGCTTCCTCTCTATACCCTTCCTTATTTTCTCCATCAAATACATAATCAGTGGAAAAATGGACAAAAGTGGCCTCGCAAGCGGCAGCCGCTTTTGTAAGATACCCGACCGCTTCCACGTTAATTGCAAGCGCTACCTCCGGCTCATCTTCGGCTTTATCAACATTGTTATACGCCGCGCAATTGAAAATCAAACTCGGCTTCAACTCCGAAATCTTCTCCATAACTTCCTGTTCGTTGGTAATTACTTTCACAAATCCATCAAATTCCTCAGAAGTATTGGCTCGTCCCAGTATTGATATTGCCGCAAGACCCTTTTTAATTCTAATGCCTTTTTTCTCTGCTCTCGTCTCTGATAGTCCAACACATGCAACTTCTGGGGTGATAAAAACGCATCTTGGGGTAGCGTTATAATTCACACGAATCTTGCTATAAGAAAATGCGTTGTGAGAAGCCACATAGCCTTGATATTCTCCGGAGTGTGTAAAAAGATATGGGCCGATCACGTCTCCGGCTGCAAAAATATGGGAAGCTGTCGTCTGAAGATATTTATTGACAATAATTCCTGAATGGGAGGTTCGTACATTGGCCATATCAAGGTTTAGGTCAAGAGATGGGGTTTTTCCAGTTGCGACCAGAATTTCTTCAACTTCAACTGATTCAGACTTTCCGCCAAATTTATAAGACACAAGTTTTTTATCTTTCTTTTTCTCAACGTCGGTAACAGTAACACCGGGCAGTACTGTAATGCCTCTATTTTCAAAAAGAGCGGTAACTAGGTCAGATACTTCACGGTCTTCACTTGACAAAAGAATAGATCTGGTAGCAATTGTAATACTTGTTCCAAAAATCGAGAAAATCTGGGCAAATTCGCAAGCAACAGGTCCTCCCCCAATTATAAAAAGAGATTTTGGTGGTTTTCTTAAGTCAATGGCTTCTCTAAATGTAATATATTTTGTTTCTGTGAGTCCCGGGATTTCCGGAATAAAGACTTTAGACCCTGTTGCAATAATAAATTTATGGGCTGAGTAGGTTTTGTCTCCTGCCGCAACTTCATGGGAAGAAACAAATTTAGCCTCGTGTTGGATTATATGTACTCCGCTTTTTTCAAAGGCTTCTTTTCCGTGAGAGGTACCAGTGCGAGCTACCACTAGATTTTTTCTTTTAAAAACTTCTTCAAAGTCATAGGAGACGTTTTGTATACTGATACCAAACGTTTTTGCGTTTTTTGCAGTTTCAAGAACCTCGCCTGATTGCAGAAGCGCTTTTGTTGGAACACAAGCAAAATTTGGACATTCTCCTCCGATTGCCCCTTTCTCAAAAACAGCCACTTTTTTGCCAAGGGCAGCGGCATAGTGGGCAGCTACGCTTCCGCCAGCTCCGCTTCCGATAACAATAAGGTCGTAATCATGATTTTTACGCAGAAACATATTTTATCCAAAATTTATTGTTCCATTTGCAATAAGAATAAGAAGCCACCCCAGGCCTATTAGCATTAGTCCGATAAGGAGGCGCATGTATCCTTTGTTGGCTTGCTTCCACTTTTCTATAGCTGTTATTTTTGTTCCTCCTGCAACTAAAAGAAGAATGACAATAAGTGGCGTTACAAAGACGATATTGTAGAGAACAAGAAGAGAAAAAGCATATAAATTAAAGTTAAGAGAAAGAACAGTAATTATCGCAAGATAAGGCGCTCCTGTGCAGGGCAGTTCTACTCCAGCAATAAATACTCCTAAAAATATAACACCAAAAACAGTAAGATTTTTAGAGTACGCATGAATTTTATTGGCAAAGTAAGGAGGAATTTGAAGCGAAAATCCCTTTCCGTACCAGAAAAAATCTTTTATCTCCAAGATACCTGCCAAAATAACAAAGCTTCCAACAACAAGAGAAAGATACTCAGCGACGAAAAGAGGGACGCTTGCCAGGAAATAAATAAGCCCTAATCCCGCGAGAAGATAAGTGGTAAAGATTGAAAAAATATATAATCCTCCTAGAAAGAGAAGTTTTCTCATAGAGCCTTTGCCGCCCAAAACTACAGATACCATAAGAATCAATACTCCAATCGCGCAGGGATTTATTGAATCTATAGCTGCCGATATTAAAATCAATGATAATGTGGGTAAATCAATTGCCATTTATTTCTCCTTTTATTTTCCCGATACTTTCCGCAACTTTATAACTTCTGCAAAGCTTATCGGTTTTATTTTTAAATGAGTCAAACTCAATGATAATGCAATCTCCTGGGGGTACATTAGTTTCTGGTGCAATAATATAATTCTTGGGATCGTCAACCTTATTTTGATAATAGATTCCATTTTTTACTTTGTATACAAAAACCTGAAGCATTTTAATCTCTCCATTTTCACACATATAGTCTGATTTTAATGAGAGCTCCCCGTTATTGGTTGGGATAGAAAGGGAAGTTTGATTTATGTGTCCACCAATGACTTCAAAAAATCTTCCAAGACTCGCGGATTTGCTGTCTACAACAACTCCTTCTAAGTGGATTCTTTTGTCATTGTGTTCGTGGAGTGTGGCAGTTCCGATTTTATTTGAAATGCCTTTGGGGTCTTTAAGATCAATTTCCCATCCGCAGTTCCAAATTTCAAAATCCGCGTGATAATGCACAGGGCCTCGGCTAAAAGATACGACGTTTAGGTAAATAGTTGAACCAGCAAGAAATATGGTTACAGAGGTAACTACGCAAAGAATAGAAATAAATAATATTTTTTTAAGAAAGGGGCTTGGCTTCTTAATTAATAAAGAGACAAAAACAATAAAGAATAAAATAGCTGTACCGTAAAATACTGCTGAGAAGGAATAAGAAGAAAGAATAGCATCAAGTTGCATAGATATATTTACTATATGTAATTTTTATGTTTGTGGCAAGAGCTTAATTGATTTGAATATTATCCAAAGAAGACCACAGGCGAAAAGAATATATGTCCAGTCAGATAAATTTATATTTTCAATTTCGAAAAGAGCTGACGCAAATGGAGTATAGACAATGAGAACTTGAATAATACTTGTTGCGATAACAGCCAAAATTAGCCAAGGATTTGAGAAAAACGATGTTTTGAAACTCGAGCGAATTATATAGAGCATAATAAGCTCAAGCATAACAACTGCTGTAAATGCAACAGCTCTTCTCTCAGGCAGTCCCTGATCAATGTCTATTGAAAAGATCCCAAGTACGGCTATAGTTATAAGCGTTGCGTATACAAACATGTTAATGAGCAATCTTTTATTGATAATTTGTCCTTGAAACGCTTTTGGAGAATAATTTAGAATTGCCTTTTCCGGCGGATCAAGTCCAAGCGCAACTGCTGGCAGTCCATCTGTTACGACATTTATCCATAGAAGCATGGTTGCTGTTAGGGGCAGTTTTTGGAAAATCATAAGTCCGATGAAAACTACTAAGACTTCTGCGATATTGCAGGAAAGAAGATAATTTACGAATTTTTTAATATTGTGAAATATTCCGCGTCCTTCCTCAATCGCTGAGACAATCGTTCCAAAATGATCATCCAAAAGAATCATGTCGGATGCTTCTTTGGCAACATCAGTGCCTGTTATGCCCATCGCAATACCAATGTCTGCTCTTTTAAGTGCTGGCGCGTCATTTACTCCATCGCCAGTCATAGCAACAATATGACCTTTTTTCTTTAGAGCATCGATAATTCTCATTTTGACACTAGGATTTACTCGCGCATAGATACTTATATTTTCAACTGCATTTTCAAATTCTTTATCAATCATAGCATCTAGCTCCTGTCCAGTTAAAGAGTTTCCCGCAATTCCAATTTCTTTTGCAACAGCCTTGGCTGTCAGAACATGATCTCCGGTAATCATAATTACGCGAATGCCAGAAATGGTTAACCTTTCAATAAGGGGTTTTACTTCGGCCCGAGGCGGATCAATCATGCCTTGGATTCCGACAAAAGTAAGATCCTTTTCAAGATTTCTTTCATCTAGAATTTGTTCTTTATATTGTTTTTCCGTTAGTTTTTTGTAGCCAAATGCAAGATTTCTTAAAGCTTCAGCTGACATATTTTCATTTACTTTCAAAATGTTGTCTTTTTCCTTTTTTGTGATTATGGGTTCTTTTCCATCTTTTAATATATGAGAACACTTTGTAAGGACTATTTCTGGCGCGCCTTTTGTGTAAACAAGATAATCTTTTGTATCTTTTAAGACTACAGACATGAGCTTTCGTTCACTGCTAAATGGAACCTCGTGAATACGATCTGACTTGATATCAATTTCTGCCTTTTTTGCGGCGACAAGAAGTGCTATTTCTGTGGGATCGCCCAGTGAGCTCTTTGGGGATAAAGACGCGTTATTGCACGAAAAACCAATTTCAAGAATTGTTTTTAATTTACCAGGATCAGTTTTTTTACTTTGCGTCCTAAACTCTCCAATAGTTTCGTATCCGACTCCTGAGACTTCATAGTATTCTTGATCGAAATAAATTTTTTTTACTGTCATTTCGCCGCGGGTTAAAGTTCCTGTTTTATCAGAGCAGATAACATCAGTTGACCCAAGGGTTTCAACAGAGTTAAGTCTTCTAATTAAAGCATTTTTTTTAAGCATTCTTTGTGTGCCAAAAGCTAAAGAAATAGTAACAACAGCTGTTAAGCCTTCTGGAATTGCGGCAACAGCCAGAGCAACAGAAGCTATAAAAGAATGAATAATCCGCTCAGGAAGAGAAAGAGAAGCAAAGTCTTTGGCGAAAAATACAATGAAAACAAAAACAATAATACAAACTGTCAAGATAATATAACCAATCATTCTTCCAAGTTCAGAAAGCCGTTTTTGGATTGGGGTTTCGTCTTCTTGAGCTTGGACAACATCTTTTGCGATTTTGCCTATTTCTGTTTGGTCTCCTGTTCTTATAACAATTCCGATTCCTCGTCCTGAAGCGACTGAAGTACCTGAGAAAACCATATTTTTCTGATCCGCAATTTGTTTGTTTCCTGACAAAGTCTCTATGTCTTTGCCGACAGGTGCGGATTCTCCTGTAAGAGGCGCTTCATTTACTCTTAGACTAAATGCTTTTATAAGCCTAATGTCAGATGGTATTTTTGTTCCTTCTTCAAGCACTATGATATCTCCAGGAACAAGATAGGCTACATCAATCTCTGAGGTTACACCGTCTCTTATCACTGTTGCTTTGTATGCGAGAAGTTTTTTCAATGATTCTATTGCACGTTCTGCTTTGAATTCCTGGACAAAGCCTAGGATTGTCGTCATAAGAACAATCGCAATTATTAATGCCGCCTCGATAAGATTTGAGGAGTCTTTTGCGCCAAAATAGTAAATAAAAAGAATTAAAAAAGCTGAGGCAAGAAGAATAAGAGTTAGGGTATTTTTAAACTGTTTAAAATATAGAGAGACAAAAGAAGCTTTTTTCTTGGCGGTGAGTTGATTTAGGCCATATTGCTCTAAGCGTTTCCTTGCCTCTTCTTCTGTTAATCCAGATTCCCGGGCGTTAAGCGTTTTAAAAAGAGTTTCTGTGGATTGGGAATAAGAATTGGACAGATCCATAATTTAACTATACGTAAAATATTTGATCTTGACAACAGGATAACGATTTTCATATGATAAATTCATGGCAATATTTGGTTTGATGTCAGGAAAGAAAAAAAGTAAAAAAGCAATGTCCCGCAAGATTGCGAACTCAAAACGCAAACAAAGGAAAAAATCCAACACCTGCGAATTCTGCTAGAACATATATGCTATAATACTGGTATGAAACGAAAAAGCATTGATATTAATGAGTTCGCAAAATATGAAGATCAATATGTTGCCTTGTCGCAAGACAGCACAAAAATCGTAGCTTCAGGAAAAACTATTAAAGACCTTCACAAGAAATTGGAGAAAATAAAAGCAAAAGATGTTATTATTGATTATATTTTTCCCTTAAATGCGTCTCTTTCTCCTGTATGCCAGTAATCAAATACGATTATCTTGCTCGCCCTCATATTGAGAATAGTAAGCTAGTTGTGATTTGTCGACCCATTATCGCAGTACGATTAAGCGCAAACTATAAAATGTATCCAACTGTAATTAATTGTCTTGTAGATTCTGGGGCAGATTTTAATCTCATGCCCGCAGACATTGGAGAATATTTAGGATTAAATATCAAAAAGGGCAAGAAATCTTTGCATAGAGAAATAGGCGATATAGATATTGTTGCATATATTCATCCCGTGACAATTTTTCTTCAAGGCTATAATTTCAAAACAGAGATTCATTTTAGCTATGTTCACCGTATACCTTTACTTGGCAGATAGGGATTCTTTAGGTTCTTTAAAGAAGTTTCATTCAAGGAAAAAATGCTACAGCTAGAGCTTAGGTATTAGAGTAAAGTTTGCAACTGTCTAGGTTGCGATACATAAAGAACGGTTGAGAGTTGAATGTCATATCGGTATA